>JAEWME010000412.1 GCA_023393265.1 Bacteroidota bacterium
CTTTACTGGAATGTAATGCGAAAATATCGGGCTTATACTCAAATATGACTTTCTATCTTGTGCCTTTAAATGGAAAACGCTCAATAATAGAATTATTATTAAAATATACTTCATATTAAAACATTTATAGTTTAGAAAAGATTCAATAAAAATATAATTATTAATTTAAGGTGGCGGTCGTTCCATATCTTTGGTTTTTTTAAGTGATTCAGAATGAATAACTCTATATCATTGATTCCTCAAACGACCAAAAGGTTGCCTTATAAAACTATATTATTAAACATAAATAAATTTACAAACAATCATTGACTTTAACACCAGAATTTGTTACATTATAAAACTTAGTCCAGGCTCCATTAGAAGTGAAACCCTGACTGGAAAATCTGAAATTTGGAGAATGAAAAATAGATTCTTTTAATGCCCGTCATTCAATAACCAATTTCGAATATCCAACAAATAATAAGAAAGGATAATTGGGCTATCATATTTAGGTGTGACAGTACCAACCTGAAACATGAAATTTGAAATTTCCCCTACACCGCATTCATCGCTTCTACCGGATCGAGGCGCGAAGCAGAAAGTGCAGGAACAAAACCAGCCACAACACCAATTACACCAGAAATAGTGAGTCCTAAAACGATGTTGGCAACAGTGAGGTTAATGGCCATCCCTGAGACATAATTAAAGATCAGCGTTCCCGCAAAGATGAGGAAAAGACCGATTATTCCACCCAGGAGCGAAAGCACAACCGCCTCAAAAATAAACTGAAGTAGAATGAAATATTTTTTAGCGCCAATGGCCTTTTGAATGCCAATGATTTTAGTCCGCTCCTTCACCGAAACGAACATGATGTTGGCAATACCAAATCCCCCAACAAGAATGCTGAACCCGCCAATAATCCATCCGGCGAGGTTAAAAATTTTGAAGAAAGCATCGAAGCGGGTAGAAATCAGACTTACTTCATTGATGGCAAAGTCGTTTTCTTCCATAGGTTTCAATCTATGCAGCGTGCGCATGATCCCCTCCAGTTCTGCAATAAATTCGTCGCGGTCGGCATCGGGTTTTGCCTTCACGTTAATGGTCTGTCCCTGGTCGCGGTCGCGCACATCAACCATGCTCATGGCATAAACAACCGGAATATGCACACGCTTGTCCATGCTGGTTCCAAACATGTCGGTTCCCTGCTTGGTATAAACACCAATCACCAAAAATTTACGGCCCTGAATCTTGATAACCTTTCCCACCGGATCGACCTGCCCAAAAAGCTTTGTTGCCAGTTCATTTCCGATAATGGCAATGTTGGCACCTGAATTCGATTCTGCCTCGGTGAAATAACGACCTCTTTCAATTTCAAGGTTCCAGGTGTCGATCAACTCATGAGTAGTTGCCAGTACTTCTGTATTTTCGGCCTTGCTCGTTTCAAACTGGACAGTCCGGTTGAAACCGTAAAAGAACACAGCATTTTCAACGGTTCGCGCCCGTCTCATAATTTCCTCTGATTCCTCGATTTTAGGCGAAGGCCGGTTCAGGTATTTCCACCAAGGATATTCAGACTCTCCTTCAGGCGGCGCCCAGGGCCATTTCTGGATATAAACCATGTTACTTCCCAGCGAATTAAGGCTATTCCGGATATATTGCTCCAGCGAATCGATAACGGTAAAAACAGAAATAATGGCAAAAATCCCGATGGTAATTCCCAGCAACGAAAGAAAGGTGCGCAGTTTATTCGCCCGGAGCGAATTGAACGCGAACGAAAAACTTTCGAGTATCAACCTGGTTAAAAGCATATCCGTGTTTTTTGCTGGCTTAAAAATACAAACCTGTTCCGAACAATTAGTTTCAGCTTTAAAAAATGATTACAAAAACATGCAATTTTTTTCACAATAGGATTATGAACGTTCGCAGTATTTGATCAGTCAGAAATTGAATTTTGCCTTTAGAAACTGGTTTTTCGGGGCATTCCACAGAAATGTTACAATAAGCTTAATTAGTCATTTTCTTTGGAGAAAAAATCAAGCTGTTTTATTATCTTTGAGGCCGAATTACAAAAGGATTATAAATGAGCGGATTAAAAAAAATAAAATCGGCCTTAATTTCAGTATATCACAAAGATAACCTGGATAAGATCGTAAAAAAACTTCATGAATTAAATGTAACTCTATATTCAACCGGCGGAACACAATCATTCATTCAGGAACTCGGAATCCCGGTAATTCCCGTTGAGGAATTAACAAGCTATCCTTCTATTTTGGGCGGCCGCGTGAAAACCCTCCATCCGAAAGTTTTTGGAGGAATTCTCAATCGCCGCGAAAACCAGGGAGACCAGCAACAAATAGCCAAATACGAAATTCCTGAAATAGACCTTGTGATCGTCGATCTCTACCCATTTGAAGCCACTGTTGCTTCAGGAGCTTCGGAAGACGACATCATCGAAAAAATAGACATCGGCGGAATCGCGCTGATCCGTGGCGCTGCCAAAAATTTCAACGACGTCGTAATTGTTCCGTCCAGAAACCAGTATCAGGCATTGCTCGATATCCTGACTGAAAAAGAAGGAACCACCTCTCTGGAAGAACGCAAAGAATTTGCCCGGCTTGCTTTTGCCACTTCGTCTCACTACGACAGCGCCATTTTTAACTATTTCAATGCTGACAAAGGCGAAGAAGCCCGCATCAGTGTGAACGACGGCATGGTGTTGCGCTACGGCGAAAACCCGCATCAGTCAGCAACGTTCTTTAAATTCAACAATACGAATTCTGATATCACTTTATCGAATGCTAAGGTATTGCAAGGTAAAGCGCTATCGTACAACAATATGCTCGATGCCGATGCTGCATGGAAATCGGCAAGCGACGCTTTTCATTCGGTCACCCATCTCGAGACAAAATATGCCGTATCAGTCATCAAACACCTGAATCCTGCTGGTTTGGCCGTTTCGGATAACCTGATGAAATCGCTCGACCTGGCCTGGGCCGGCGACCCGGTAAGCGCTTACGGCGGCATTATTTGCTTCACCGGCGAAGTGGACAAAGCCATTGCGGAATGGTTCGACAAACGCTTCGTCGAAATCATCATCGCCACGTCGTTTACGCCGGAAGCACTGGAAGTTCTCGGGAAAAAGAAAAACCTGCGGGTGCTCGAAATCCCGGTTAAACCGCAGATTGCCGGAGAAAAGCTTTATCGCTCCATCAGCGGCGGCCTGCTCATTCAGGATGAAGATGAAGGCCTGGAAAGTGAATTCAAAAATGTCACAAAAATACAGTTCGACGGCAATAAAATGAATTTGTCGAAGTTTGGTATTACAGCATGCAAGCATTTGAAGAGTAATGCCATTGCCCTGGTCACTCAAAATCCCGACGGATCGTTCTGGCTCACAGGTGCAGGTATGGGACAGCCCAACCGCCTCGACAGCCTTCGCCAGTTGACTATTCCGAGGTTCAATCTGAAAGAAGGTGTCAAAATCGAAGATTCAGTCCTGATTTCAGATGCATTTTTCCCGTTCCGCGACAGCGTTGAAGCTGCAAACGAATTCGGGATCAAATACATCGTTGAACCAGGAGGCAGCATCCGCGATGAAGAAGTGATTGCCGCATGCGACGAGTTTGGCATTGCCATGGTCTTCACCGGAGTGAGACATTTCAAACATTAACAGGTGAAAAGATTCAACAGTCATTGGCAAAAATGAAACTTTTTCCCGATGACTGATTGCTATTAAGTAGTTTAAAACAAAGAAAAATATACAGAATGGGATTATTTTCATTTTTAACTCAGGAAATAGCCATCGATCTTGGAACAGCAAACACCATCATCATCCACAATGATAAGATTGTTGTCGACGAGCCCTCAATCGTTACGATCGATCTAAAAACCGAAAAGCTGGTTGCCATTGGAGAAAAGGCCCGGCAGATGCAGGGAAAAACCCACGCAAACCTGAAAACCATCCGTCCGTTGCGAGATGGCGTGATCGCCGACTTCAACGCAGCCGAACAGATGATCAGGGGTATGATAAAAATGATGAATCCCAAATCAAGATTTTTTGCCCCCTCACTCCGCATGGTGGTTTGCATTCCTTCCGGATCAACTGAAGTTGAAATCCGTGCGGTGCGCGACTCCTCGGAACATGCCGGGGGCCGCGACGTGTATATGATTTATGAACCAATGGCTGCTGCGATCGGGATTGGTCTCGATGTGGAAGCGCCTGAAGGAAACATGGTGGTTGACATCGGTGGTGGCACAACCGAGATTGCTGTTATTTCGCTTGGAGGTTTGGTTACCAACAAATCGATCCGCATTGCCGGCGACGACCTCACAGCCGACATCATGGAATACATGCGCCACCAGCATAACATCAAAATTGGCGAACGCACAGCCGAAGAAATTAAGATCAATGTTGGATCGGCGCTGTCGCAGCTCGACAACCCACCGCCAGATTATATCGTGCAGGGTCCGAACCAGATGACTGCACTGCCGATCGAGGTGCCGGTATCGTACCAGGAAATATCGCACTGTCTCGAAAAATCAATTAATAAAATTGAAACTGCCATATTAAGCGCGCTTGAACAAACGCCGCCTGAATTATATGCCGACATTGTTACCCGCGGCATTTGGCTGGCCGGAGGTGGTGCATTGCTTCGTGGGCTGGCAAAACGTTTCACTGATAAAATCAACATTCAGTTTCACGTTGCCGAAGACCCGTTGCGTGCCGTTGCCCGTGGAACCGGAATCGCGCTTAAGAATGTTAACAAATTCTCTTTCCTGATCAGATAATACTGAAACAGAAGGAGTAAACTTTCCGGCTGATGAAAAGTTTATTTCGTTTTTTATTACGAAATTATTTTGTGATGATGTTTCTGGCGCTGGAGGCGATTTCGTTTGTCCTGATTGTCAGTTTCAATAATTATCAGCGGGTAGCGTTTATCAATTCAAGCAACAATTTTGCGGGAACTATATATGAACGCTTCAGTAACCTGGGCGGTTATTTTAGCCTGAAAAGCACAAACGACCGGCTTGCTGCCGAAAATGCCTCGCTAAGACAGCAGTTGCAGCGTCGGATCATGCTTCAGGAGAAATACCCGGTAAACTGGCCCGATACGATTGATGCACCGGGCTATTATTTTGCATCGGCAAGAGTTATCAGCAATTCGGTGAACAAGCAATTCAACTATATTAGTCTGAATAAGGGCTCGCGCCAGGGAATAAAGCCCGACATGGGAATTATTTGCCCGGAGGGAGTTGTTGGCGTTATCACCAATGTATCCCCCAACTATTCAACCGGGTTATCACTCCTGAATAAACAATTACGCATTCCTGCAAAATTTACGAAGAACAACTATTTCGGATCACTGGTATGGGATGGCGAGAGTGCCAGTTCTGCCGACCTGAAAGACATCCCGTTCAGTGTGATGGTGAATGTAGGCGATACCGTTGTTACCAGTGGATATTCGAGTGTTTTTCCTGAAGGTATCATGATCGGGACAATCGACAAATGGGATCAGGAAAGCGGCACCAATTTTTACAACATTAAGGTTAAGCTATCGACCAATTTCAGGGCATTGAGATATGTGGAGGTAGTTAAAAACACCAAACAAGACGAGTTGAAAAGGCTTGAATCGAACAACAATACGGGCGAATGATCAAAGATTTCTGGAAATATGTTATCATGTTTGTGGTGTTGGTGCTGGTGCAGGTTTTAATCCTGAACAATATCCAGATCAGCGGATTCATCAACCCGTATATCTACATTTTATTTGTGCTGCTGCTTCCGTTCAATACGCCGGGCTACCTGTTGTTGCCGCTTGCGTTCCTGATTGGTATTACCATCGATATTTTTGGCAATACGCCCGGCATGCACGCTGGAGCGACTGTCTTGCTGGCTTTTGTCCGACCCGGCATTGTTCAGTTAATTTCGACACGCGAACTCATCGAAAAAGGGCCAATTCCAAACATGACACAATTAGGCGTGGCCAGCTTTATCAAATACACAGTCATTTCAGTATTGATTCACCACCTGGTTTTGTTCTTTGCCGAAACGTTCTCGTTTAGCGACATTCTTTCGACGCTGCTCCGATGGATCATCAGCAGCTTTTTCTCTATTCTGATTATCCTGGGAAGCCAGCTTATCATCTTCAAAAAATAAAAACGGTGGACACTTTCTCGAAGCGAAGACTGATCATCCTGGGTATCTTTTTTGGAGTGGGCATCATTTTTATCATGAGGCTCTTCTACCTCCAGAATATCGATAAAAATTACAAGCAGTTTGCAGCCAACCAGGTAATGCGAAAAATTACGCTGTATCCTGCCCGCGGATTCATCTACGACCGAAATAACAACCTGATGGTTTACAATAAACCGGCCTACGACCTGATGGTTATTCCAAGGGAAGTTAAGCCGTTCGACACCACCGAGTTGTGCCATATCATTCAACTCGACCGGCTCGAATTGCGGGAAGCCATCCGAAAAGCAAAAAACTATTCGCGCTATAAACCCTCAATCGTAGTGGGGCAAATTTCGCAAAATGTGTATGCCCCGCTTCAGGAAAAACTGTATAAATATCCGGGATTTTTCGTGCAGTCGCGAACGCTGCGCGATTACCCAAACAAAAGTGCTGCCCATGTTTTAGGTTACGTGGGAGAGGTTAGCCCGAAAACCATCGAAACAGATAAATACTACCGGCAGGGCGACTACATTGGCGTTACCGGCCTGGAAAAAGCTTACGAAAAAGAACTGCGCGGAATAAAAGGCGTCCAAATCTCGATGGTGGATCGCCACAACGAAATAAAAGGAAAATATAACGAAGGGAAAGAAGATACCACTGCAGTACTTGGCAATAACCTGCTGACAGGGCTGGATGCCAACCTTCAGGCGTACGCCGAGTTGCTGATGTCGAACAAGCGTGGCGCCGTTGTTGCCATTGATCCTCCGACTGGCGAAATCATTGTGATGGCAAGTTCGCCATCGTATGACCCAAATTTACTGGTTGGTCGCGAGCGCAGCAAAAACTATACGGTTCTCGATCAGGATTCAGTCAATAAACCGATGATGAACCGATCTGTTATCGGGCGATACCCGCCAGGATCAACCTTCAAGCTGGCCAATGCCCTCATTGCACTCGAAGAACATGCTATTACGCCGACCGACCGTTTTTCATGCGCCGGACAATCTTCTACGCCGATCAAATGTACGCATAGCCATGTCAGCCCACTGGCCGTTCGCGAAGGCATCCGAGAATCGTGCAACTCATTTTTCTGGAACACTTTCAGGAAAATTATGAGCCATGAGACAAACTCGGCTGAAAGCTTTCAGGACTGGCGCGATTACATCATCAGCTTTGGATTCGGGACAAAACTTAGCCCTGAACTTACTTCGGAAGTGAAAGGCAGCATTCCCGAGGTTGGCTTATATGACAAATGGTATGGTCCAAAGCACTGGAATGCCATGACAATTCGCTCGCTTTCAATCGGGCAGGGAGAACTGGAAGTTACGCCGTTACAAATGGTAAATATGTGTGCCATGATAGCCAACCGCGGGTATTACATCATGCCGCACATCGTCAAGGCAGTACAAACTCCCGACCGGCAAATTCAGGAACTGCCCTACGAGAAGAAGACAATTAATATCAGCCCGGAACATTTTGCCACCGTGATTGAAGGAATGCAGGCAGTAGTAGAAGAAACAAAACTTCAGAGCAAGGTGAAACAGGACAAATATATTGTCTGCGGAAAAACCGGGACCATACAAAACCCGCATGGAGCCGACAACGGAGCATTCATTGGCTTTGCCCCGAGGGACAATCCTAAAATCGCAGTAGTTGTATACATCGAGAATTGCGGTTCGTTCGGTGCAACTTACGCAGCGCCTATCGCAGGCCTTCTCATGGAGAAATACCTGAACGACTCAATTTCGCCCAAACACAAAGCGATTGAAGACGAGCTTATATCGACCGATTTGTTGAATGTTGCAGCAAGCAAAAAGTAGCAGATGATTGAGGAGAAAAATAACGTTTGGAACAATATCGACTGGATAACCATCGGTATTTACCTGGCCATGATGCTGATCGGGTGGATCAATATTTACGCTGCAGTTTATAACGAAGAGCATAAAAGCATTTTCGACATGAGCCAGCAATACGGTAAACAGTTGATGTGGATCGGATTGTCGGTTTTCATTGCTGTACTGATGGTTAACACCGATTCAAAATTCTTTGTGACATTTGCCTTTCCTATTTACGGAATAATATTGATTATGCTGCTTGCAGTACTCGTCTTTGGTTCGGTCGTCAACGGAGCAAAGTCGTGGATACAATTGGGCAATTTTTCGCTCCAGCCTTCCGAATTTATGAAAATGGGAACTTCGCTGGCTCTTGCCCGATACATAAGCTCATACGACTTTAAAATGCACAGCTATAAGTCGTTGCTAACAATGGCCACCATACTGGCACTACCGGTAGGGCTAATCTTCTTGCAGAACGACACCGGATCGGCCATTGTATTTGGCGTTTTCCTGCTGGTTTTATACAGAGAAGGGCTCAACGGACTGGTTCTCTTCTTCAGCGCTCTCATTGCCGTGGTTTTCATCATGACCATGTTGGTCGATCCGCTGAAAACCATCCTGATACTTTCCATCGCGGCGCTCATCATTAATTACCTCCTGAAACGGAAACTGGTGAGAACACTAATTGGAGGTGGTGTTTTCTTTGGTATTTTCGGTGGCCTGTGGCTGATCAATAACCTGGCCGGAGGATCCGTCAGCCCCGTATTTTTCATATTAGTAGCTGCTGTTGTTACCTCGGTGATGTTCTTCATTTGGGCCATCATGTTGCATAAACACAGCTTGGCTATCTTGATTGGAATATACCTCGGAACCGTGCTTTTCTCAGTCTCGGTCGACTATATTTTTCACAATGTGATGGAGCAGCACCAGCGCGACAGAATCAACGAATTACTGGGTATACAGTCAGACGATCTGGGTGCAGGATACCACGTTAAGCAGTCGAAAATTGCCATTGGCTCAGGAGGTTTCTTCGGAAAAGGTTTTCTCCAGGGTACGCTGACCAAATTTGACTTTGTTCCGGAGCAGAGCACCGACTTTATTTTTTGTACCGTGGGCGAAGAATGGGGTTTCGTTGGAACGACTGCCGTCATAAGTCTATACCTGGCCTTGCTGGCCCGAATCGTTTTTCTGGCCGAACGCAACCGATCGCGTTTCAGCCGTGTTTACGGCTATTGCGTTGCCAGTATCCTGTTTTTCCATTTTGCTGTCAACATCGGGATGACCATTGGCGTCACCCCCGTCATTGGGATACCACTACCCTTCTTTAGCTACGGAGGCTCCTCGCTTTGGGCATTCACTCTCCTGCTGTTCATTTTTGTCCGACTCGACGCCAGCCGTTTCGAGCAGTTGAGCTATTAAAAGAATTGATGAATAGGCTTTCCTACTATTTTGCAGGTCGGTTTATGCTGATTTTGTATTCGGATTCGATGTAAGCAATCATTTCCTCAAAGAAATGCCGGAATAAGGCTTCCAGAAATTCATATTCCTGATTGAGTACATCCATCGCCCAATCAGCCTTTGCCGGAAGTGTTGTGCGACGCGACATAATCTCGAGAACTGGCAGCAGGTTTTCACGCTGTGCATATGATTCGAGCCGCTTGTGCTGAATCAGGAAAGGCAAAAACTGTTTCACACGAAGAGGCAGCAACATAAAATTTGACAGAAAAATGGCATGGGCATTTTTGGCAAACTGACGAAGCGTGTATTCCGAATATTCGCTCCAGTTAGCCGCCAGAAAATGATCAAAGAAAACATCTGTCACTACGCCTGCATAGCGCCCGTAACCAGGTTTTAGCAGTCGCGCGCAAACAGCCACATCAGGATGAAGGTCGGTAAACCAATCGATGCTCCGGTGCATCCGGATGCCCAGCGAAACCTGTTCAGGATAATCGAGATACTTGTTTCCTTTCACATAATCACCAATAAAGTTCCCAAGCTTAATCTCATCAGATTCTCCTGAAAGATATAGATGCGCCAGATAATTCATAAGAAATTGTAATACAATACATTCAACTTAAAGTGAAGACAGCAGTAAAATTAATCATATCCAATTCTATTATAACAGCAATCTCACGACAAATGTTAATTCAAAAGTATGGTGATAAGCTCCGTCAGGTTTTTTGATTTTTTCCTATCTTTCGGGCGTTTTTTAAATAAGACCATATCAATGAAAATTGCTGCTTTTGGTGAGTTGCTTTGGGATATTCTTCCCACCGGGAAAATCCTTGGCGGAGCACCGGCAAACTTTATATACCGAATCAATTCATTTGGCGACGAAGGAACTTTGCTCAGCAGGGTTGGTGACGACAAAGCCGGGCGTGAAGCTCGTGAAGCTCTCCGCAAACTTGGTGTTTCCGACGAAAATATACAAACCGACTATGAATTTGCTACCGGATCGGTTAAAGTAAAATTTGACGACAAAGGAAACCCTGATTTTAATATCATAACCGACGTCGCGTACGATCACATCGAAATCAATTCGGAGATGATAGAAGCTTTCAGTACTGCCGACTGCCTCTGTTTCGGGACGCTCGTTCAGCGCTACGGCATTTCAAAAAATACCCTGCGCGAACTCATTCACGAATCGCCTGACGTGGTAAAATTCCTCGACATCAACCTCCGGAAAAAATGTTACACTGCTACCACTGTAGAAGATAGCCTGAAGATGGCCAACATCCTGAAGTCGAATGATGACGAGTTACTGATTGTTCGGGAATTGCTGGGTTTAAAACACGAAAATCTGAAAGATCTGGCTCAGGAAACAATCGAGAAATACGACCTCGACATGTTGCTTTGCACCCTTGGGT
>JAEWME010000420.1 GCA_023393265.1 Bacteroidota bacterium
CCGGAACGGTTTTCTTTTAAACCAACCATTTTCCGGAAAAATGAGAGTGAGATTGATATTCCTGATACGATTAGTGTGGTATTTCTGGAAATCCCGACCAATCCGCTGCTTGAAGTGGTAGATCTAAAGTCCCTGATACGCCAAGCACACAAAAAAGGCGCTGTCGTAATTGTCGATAGCACTATTGCTACTCCATTTCATTTTTCACCGTTTGATTTTGATGCCGATATAATTATACACAGCACATCGAAAGCCCTAAGCGGCAAAAACGACCACATTGGCGGAGTTTTATTTGTCAACCCGCATACTCCGGAACTTGCTCAGAAAATTGTTCATTGGCCGTTTGAACTGGATGTTGACGAAAGAATCGTTTTAGCTGAAAACCTCAAAACCTTTAGGGGCAGAATTCAAAAGATGGAGGCTAATGCAGAAAAAATTGTCGAATATCTCAGGCACAACGCGCATGTTTCAAAAGTTTATTACCCGAATGGGCTTAAACACGGAAATGGGCATGTGATGAGTTTTGAACTTCAGGATGACAATTACAAAGTTGCCGAAATCTTTTATGATAATTGTACAATACCAATTAAAGGCCCAAGTATGGGTTTCCATAATACCATGTTGATGCCCTATTCTTTGATTACACACTACCATGACAATAACGTAACTCTGGCTGATATGGGATTAAAACGGTACCTCATGAGGCTATCTGCAGGCACTGAAGATCCGGATGCAATCATTCGTGATTTAGCATCCGGATTCAGCGCCATTGCGGCACAGAAAAGTCGTATTCAGGATTGTTTATAATTTATTGGGATAATCAAAAATACTAGATAAAATGCTATATGCTGTCAAAGTAATTGAAAAGAGCAGGTTAACCCACGACGTACTTTGTCTTAGGCTGGAGAGACCTTTGAATTATCCATTTTATGCGGGGCAAGCCATTGAAGTTTCGCTGAAAAATCCACGTTTCCATGAAGAGAATGCCCCATTTACCTTAACCGGGTTAAGCAGTGAAAAGTATCTCGAACTGATCTTAAAAGTTTACGCCGAGCACAACGGGATGACTCTGGAAATATCGAAATTAAAGGAAGGCGACGAACTAATTATCGGAGATGCCTGGGATTCGTATAAAAACCTTGGGCCGGGGATGTTTATTGCAGGCGGGACCGGGGTTACGCCATGCGTTGCCCTGTTGCGTCAATTGAGTGTCGAAAATAGATTGTCGGATAGTAAATTGCTTTTTGCCAACAAAACCGAAAAGGATATTTTTCTTCAGGAAGAGCTAAACCAAATGCTGGGAAAAAATTTCATTAACATTTTGTCGCGCGAGAAAAAAGACAACTTTTTAAATGGTCACATTAATCCTGGAATCCTGAAAGATCAGATTTCCAAGCCCAACCAGCCATTCTACATCTGTGGCCCGGGTAATTTTGCTGAGCAGATCCGCGATCAATTGCTGGAACTAGGCATCGATAAAGATATGATCATTATTGGTTACTAAATGGGATTTTGATCATTTCTAAATGATGCTCAGAAATATCTTTAATAAATCACATTAGAATCTTAATTACTTGGAAACACAACATTTCCATTTATTCTGCAATAAAGCTCCTGACCTTTTTTCAATACTGTTTGATTAAGAAGTGTTATAGCGTAGAATTTCGCTGAAATGCAAAGAGAACCAATAAAATACTCCTCTGAGGTTTCAGTTTTAGTTAGATTTCGATCTCGTTTTATGTCATTATAAAGGACAATGTCATGAAAGAAACAAGACTGTTATTATTCTTGATAGTTATAAGCTTAATCTTGACGTGCACCCCATCGTCAATAAAGGATCCTCATCAGAACAAAATTTCTGTTTTTGAAGATTCCGGTTCAAAATCCACAAACAATCTAAAGCACGTTGTTCAAAATATGGTTGCGCCACCGGCTTTGCCGCAACATGAACAGGTAGTGCAAGGCGATCCGGTGGTTGTTGATGTTCGCCTGGTTGTTGAAGAAAAACTTCAGGAAATAGCACCAGGAGTGAAAACATGGCTGCTCACATACAATGGTTCGGTTCCCGGTCCGATTATCGTGGTTCACCAGAACGACTACGTTCAATTAACACTCGTTAATCCGGCCACAAACACGATGATTCACAACATCGACTTTCATGCTGCTACTGGTGGAATGGGTGGTGGTGATTTAACAAGTGTTGCTCCGGGACAAGAAGTTTCATTTAGGTTTAAGGCAATTAAGTCGGGTGTTTTTGTTTATCACTGCGCCCCCGGCGGGATTATGGTTCCGCTCCATGTAATATCTGGAATGAACGGTGCAATAATGGTCCTCCCCAGAGATGGGTTAAAGGATGAAAATGGAAATCCTGTAAGATACGATAAAGCTTTTTATATCTCGGAACAGGACTTTTACCTTCCCAAGGAAAAGAATGGGAAATACAAGGAATATGATTCTCCGGCGTCCGGGTTTGGCGATTTAATTGAATCAATGAAAACTTTAGTCCCAACTCACTTAGTATTTAATGGAAAAACAAACGCTTTAACCGGCGAAAATGCTTTAAAGGCAAAAGTCGGAGACAAAGTATTGTTTATTACTTCCCAGGCAAACCGTGACACACGTATTCATTTAATTGGTGGTCATGCGGATTTGGTTTGGCTGGGTGGCTCATTTAATGACACGCCTGTAAC
>JAEWME010000006.1 GCA_023393265.1 Bacteroidota bacterium
AAATACTAATAATCAATAACTAAGACAAATATAAAACAAAGAAAATCAATGGTTTATACGTTTATTTTTAATCTGTTAAAGTAGAAATATATTCTTTTAAAAATTGAAGATATGTTAAAACTACCAATATTTGAGGAATTCAGGATTATAGAGACTCATAAAAAGTCGATAACATTTTCTGATTACTTCAGGCTCATGAACAAGATAAAAACTGATGTGGGAAAAGAAGAAGTTTCTCCTAAGCGGTTACATCAGCTCTTTCTGACATTAACCTTTAGCATTAAATTTCCATCAAATGATATTCCTGAAAATTTTGTCAGGATGAATTCACGTATTTTAATTAGCAATTCGGAACATATAAAACAACGAATCCGGATAGTTTATCAGTGCGAAGTGGAATCAAACGATGATTATTCAATTTACAGTATGCTTGGATTTGTTTGTTTGGGACTTAAAGTGGGAGAAACTGCAAGGTACATTGATGGAGAAAGATTGAAACAGATTAGAATAGAGAAAATTATTTCACATTGAGAAACGCACTTAATGAACAGTTAATCAATTCAGAAAAGAAAAAACAATTAAAGCAAATAGATATGAAAAGGAACATTATTATTACTGATTATGATTATGCTAGACTGGCTAGCCTGATTGGTTCGATTAAGAAAACTAAAAATGAAGAACTCAGAAACCTAACCATTTTATGTGATGAAATTGCTCGTGCTGAAAGGGTAAATCCGAAAGAAATTGAACCTGATTTTGTAACCATGAACTCTCAAGTTGAGGTAATTGATTTAGATAATGGAAAAGTGATGACTATAAAGCTTGTGTATCCCAAAGATGCCGATTTCAGAAAGGGAAATATTTCCATTCTCTCACTTTTAGGTAGCGCTCTATTGGGTTACAGGGTTGGAAGCATAATAAAGTTTGATGCCCCTTTTGGCGAAAAAAGAATTAGAATTAAAAGCATTATCTATCAACCTGAAGCAAATGGAGTTTTTGATGTTTAGCTTATAGATCGATTGTTTAAGTCATATTCATGTCTAACTCTAAAATGAAAACTATGGCAAAGAAGGGAAATGGACTAAAGGAGCCCAGTAAGAATCTCAAAGAGAAACGACTTAAGAAAAGAACAAAAAAAGAACTTTTAAAAATGTCGAAGCGAAAAAAATTGCAGATGAACTGACCTTAAGCGCAAAATTTGCCAAAACATTGACCATCCGCTGGCTGACTTAAATCTCCTGTCATGCCAGCGGTTTGGTTAAGCAAATATCAAACATTCAAAAATCAGTGAAAATGATTATTTCAACTTTAGATTCCGAGTTGCTGATGAAATGCATTCATGCGGTTGAAGGTCGGCATACAACAAGGTTTGATGAAATACAGGTTTTAAAAAGGAAAATTTCATCAGCATATAAGGTGAAGCCTCAGGATGTGCCGCGAAATATTGTTACAATGAATTCTTTTGTTGAGTTACTGCGGAGCAGTACGGAAACATCATTTACCATAAAACTTGTATTTCCTGGATTTGAAAATATAAAGGAAAACAGGATTTCAATTTTTTCTGCCTTGGGGGCAGCCATCTTTTCTGAGAAAGTTGGAGACGAAGTAGTATATCAGACCTGGAAAAATGAGAACCATATCAGGATTACCGATGTAATTTTTCAACCAGAAGCAAATGGCAATTACTATATCGATAAACATGATTATGGATATTTCTGATTGATTTATTCACAGGGTTTCTCTTGTGAAAGACTTTTCACAATATTACATTGTTAGCTAATTTGGCTAACAATATCCTTGTGGTTTCAATGATCAAATAATGGACTAAACAAAACTAAATTACTCCATGATGAAATGCCAAATAGAAAGCATAAAAGATACAATAGCCAAAGAATATGGTTTTAGTAGCTGGGATCAGTATTTCGAATATTTTATTACAACAAAGCCAGGTAGAAAGGTTTTACGAAACGGCATCCGAAAAGTACTTTGGGAAGTTCTTCTTTTGTCGAATGATTTATTATCATGCCCAAAATGTATTTTAAAGAATTATGAATCGAAAGAATTGGATATTAAGGCAGGAGGAAAATGTTACAACCTTCACCGTGAATTGCACAAACTAAATAAAAACACCAAACAGCTCAAAAATTATTCTCTTTAAAATTTACTTCGAGATGTCTTAGTACAAAAAAGAGTAAATACAGATTACTTTCCATTATATAACGGAAGTGTTCAGTTCACTGGGAAACCATTCTATTACAGCATAATATTGACTATCCCAACTTATTCAAAATAAGTGACTATTATTTTGTTTCACTTTGAGGCTTGTCGGCTTTCGTTCATTTTGGGATGATCGAATTGAGCTTAGTCAATTAGAAGTTAAATATATCTTCTCTATCTTCTATTTCGGAAAGCATACATGGTGAAGAAAAATAAGGACGCGCCGGTTCCCGATAGGTTTTGACGGCTATTTTCATTTTTAAAACCTCTTCTGTCGATAATTCATTCTTATCATCTTCACTCGTTACCTTTTCTGTCTGTCCTGTCTCAGCAATTTTATTTTTTTTGTTATTCATAAGCCAAACTTTTTAATTTGTTATTTTGAAGAAACTGCGATTATTGCTGTTTATCCTGCCTGAACTTGAACACCTTAAACAAATAAGCAAAGGCAGGAAATATCAATAAGATACCGGCAATTAATGCGTAAACAAGTAAAGTCATCGTTCTTTCCGGGGCCTGGCTGTTCCAGATCGTCAAATGCGATCCATCGGCTAAATAAACCATGACTGGAAACTGGATAGCAAACCAACCGGTTAAAATACAGGCTGTTTGTAGTCCTGCCAAAAATCTGCTTAGTAATATGTTCTGTCGTTTTATTTGTTGCCACAAAAAGGGAATGACTGCCGTAGCAATGACTACGCAGGTAATTGCAACAGGAGAATGGATAAAGCGGCTAAAGAAATTAAGTTCGTGTAATTCAGACGCCATGAAGACCCCCAATCCGGAAGCTATGAGCAGCACAAAGAGAATGCGTGCTGTTTTCGCAAAGGTCAGGTAAGATTGTTTATCATTGGATTCCCCCAAAAGATAGATTGCTGCGAGCCATGCGAATAGAAGTGTCAGAAAAATACCGGTTGTAAATGCGAAAAGATTGCACCAGGGCTGAACAAATGAATTATAAAAAGTCCCTTCGACGTGAGGCGGAATTCTTCCCATCATGATCGCTCCGAGCGTAACGCCCAGGAAAAAAGGAGTTAACAAACTTGATATCCGGAAGAACTGCGTGTAATACTTATGGGTTTTGTCATTAGCCGTATCGTAATACCGGAATGTAAAAGCAGTACCCCGAAAAATAATGCCCACTAAAACAATAAGAACCGGGATGTGCAGATAGGTTGTAAGTGTCGCGAATACCCTAGGAAATCCATTAAAAATAATTACAACAGCCAAAATAAGCCACACATGGTTTGCTTCCCATACCGGTGCTATTGCTTTCGAAATAGTGTCCATTCCTCTCCTGCCTGAAACCAGTTCAACAATTCCGGCACCAAAATCAGCGCCACCCAGCAAGACGTATAACAGGATTGCTACTGCTAAAACAAAAACGATAAATTCAGTCATGAGTGATTAGATTTTGAGTATTTGAATGAACAGCCAGTATCTGACGCCGCATCAGCCATACAACCAGAAACGTCAGCAGAAGATAGACAAGTGTGATCAGGTAAAACGGATATTGAACGCCTGGCATTGGAGTTACCGCATCTTTCGTTTTCATGATACCATAAATGATCCAGGGTTGCCGACCTACTTCAGTTACAATCCAGCCTGCTTCAACAGCAATAAAGCCAACCGGAGTAAGCCAGACAAGCAACTTTAGCCACCATATTTTATCCAGATTTTCCTTCCATTTAAATTTGAAAATCAGGAATAAAATACCTGTGCCCATCATCAACATTCCCATAAGAACCATGATCTGAAAAGAAAAATGCACGATGGGTACCGGAGGCCAGTTTTCTTTGCTGGTTTTATCCAGCCCTTCAACTTCAGCGTTTGGATCGCCGTGCGCCAGAAAGCTTAACACCCGGGGAACATGGATACCGTATTTCACTTCTTCATTTTGAACTTCAGGGATTCCCCCGATAACAAGATCTGCGGGTTGCGAGGTCTTGAACAAGGATTCCATGGCAGCCAATTTAGCCGGCTGAAGCTTCGCTACATTTTTGGCTGAAATATCGCCACTTATGGGCTGTAAGATGGCGGCAACCGCGCCAAACAAAAGGGCAATATGTATAGCACCCCGATGAAACTCATTTCCTTTGTGACGAAGCAGCATATATGCATGCACTCCGGCGACAGCAAAGCTGGTTGACGCAAAGGCAGCAATGGTCATGTGTAAAGCTTCCTGAAACCAGGCCCGGTTGAACATCGCTTTCACGGGATTGATGTTGATCGCATGACCGTTGACCCAATCAAATCCTGACGGGCTATTCATCCAGGCATTGGCAGCTACAACAAAAATACCCGACACCACTCCAGCAATCCCGACCAGAAGACCGGAAAACAGATGAATCCGGTTACTTACCCGATTTCTTCCGTAAAGGAATACACCTAAAGCAATAGCCTCAAGGAAAAATGCCGTTCCTTCCCAGCTAAAAGGCATACCAATGATAGCCCCGGCATGCTCCATGAATTTTGGCCAAAGCAAACCCAGCTCGAACGACAAAACGGTACCCGACACTGCACCTACAGCAAAGAAAATAGCAACACCCCGGGCCCACGCTTTCGACAGCTCCAGATAAACTTTACGACCTGTTTTTATCCATTTCAGCTCGGCAACAAACATCAACCAGGGCATGGTCATACCGATACAGGCAAATACAATATGAAAGACAAAAGAAACCGTCATTTGTAGCCTTGCGGCAAGAAAGTCATCCATCATTTATCAGTTTTTTCGTATATGGAAAATTTGTAATTACATCTGGCTGATTCAAATTCGTTGCCAGATTCCGAAATGTAGATTTGAGAAGAATGCTAAATCGGCAAACTCTCCCTGACGGTTTTGGCAGCCTCTACCATTTTTACCAATGCTTCTTTCGTTTCTTCCCATTTTCGGGTCTTCAGACCACAATCCGGATTGACCCAAATATTTTTAGTTGGAATAACGGCAGCCGCCTTTTTTAGCAAATCAGTCATCTCGGTATCGGTAGGAACACGCGGAGAATGAATATCATAAACACCCGGACCAATATCATTTGGGTATTTATATTCCCCAAAAACATCCAGCAGTTCCATTTGCGACCTGGAGCATTCTATCGTAATCACATCGGCATCCAAAGCAGTGATGCTATCAATGATATCATTAAACTCGGAATAACACATGTGCGTATGGATTTGGGTCTCGTCTTTCACTCCCGCATAAGAAAGCCGGAATGCATTTACTGCCCAATCGAGATACGTCTTCCAATCGCTTTTTCGAAGCGGCAATCCTTCCCTGAGAGCTGGTTCGTCAATTTGAATGATATGGATATGAGCTTTTTCCAAATCAAGAACTTCATCCCTTATGGCCAGTGCAATCTGATCGCAAGTGGCAGAAAGAGACTGATCATCCCTGACAAACGACCATTTCAAGATAGTAACCGGTCCGGTCAACATTCCTTTAACGGGCTTCGAAGTAAGCGATTGTGCGTATGTAATCCAGTTAATGGTCATTGGGTTTGGGCGCTGAACATCACCAAAAATAATGGGAGGTTTTACGCAACGTGATCCATAACTCTGAACCCAGCCATTTGTGCTGAATACAAAACCATCCAACATCTCTCCAAAATATTCGACCATATCGTTTCGCTCAAATTCACCGTGGACCAAGACATCAAGGCCAACTTCTTCCTGCCAGCCAACGGCTTTTCCAATTTCACCCTGAACAAGCCGATCATATTCATTTTTTGAAAGTTCATTTCGCTTCAGTTTTGCCCGCCAAGTTCTTACATCCGCAGTCTGCGGAAATGAACCAATTGTTGTGGTTGGAAAAGATGGCAGTTCCAGCCGCTTGTGTTGTTCTTTTTTCCGAAGTGGGAAGGGCGATCTTTTCATTTCCTTAAATTGTTCTACGAAGTCAATACGCTCTTTAACCAGGTCATTGTGAATCAAACCGGATGTTCTTCTGCTTCGAATAGCTTCCTGGTTCTCTTTAAATAGTTGTATTGATTCAATACTTTCTTTTTGCATAGACAATTGCTTTAAAGCCACGACCTCTTCAAGTTTTTGCTTCGCAAAAGAAAGCCATTGTTTAATTTCAGACGATAAGACTTCCTCGTTGGTTTCCAATTCCAGATCACAGGGAACGTGCAGCAAAGAACAGGATGGAGCTATCATCACCCGCTCTTCTCCAATTTTTTCAATGGCTTTCGCAATAAACTTTAACGAATTCGCAAAATCATTCTTCCAGATATTTCGGCCGTCCACAAGCCCAAGTGATAATTTCTTTTCGCCGGCAACCAGTTTCATCATGATCTCAAGTTGTGCCGGATCTCTCACCAGATCAAGATGAATGGCATCCACTGGCAAGCCGGCAACCAACTCCACATTATCAAACAGTCCTCCAAAATAAATTGACAATAAGAATTTGACCGATGGAAAATTCTTCCTGATTCGGGAATACGCAACTTTGAAGGCTCTTTTTTGTTCCGTCGTTAAATCCAACGCCAAAAAAGGTTCATCAAACTGAATCCATTCCACGCCATTATCCACAAGTAGTGAAATCATTTCGAAATAAGCCTCAAGAAGGTTCACCAATAAATCAATCCGGTTGAAGCCTTCCTCCTTCTCTTTGCCAAGCAATAGAAAGGAAACAGGTCCCAGAATAACAGGTTTGGTAATTATACCCAATCTTTTTGCTTCCTGAAATTCATCAATCAATTTAAAATCTGAAAGCCAGAACTTTTGATTATTGTGGAATTCAGGTACAATATAATGATAGTTTGTATCTAACCATTTGGTCATTTCCATGGCCGTAATATCAGTTACCCCATCCTGGTAACCTCTCGCCATTGCAAAGTAAAGATCCAGTTTCGATTTTGCAGAATTTTGGGGAAGTTGTGCGTAACGATCCGGAATTGCGCTGATCGCAAACGCCAAATCCAAAACATGATCATAAAGTGAAAAATCATTGGACGGAATCATATCAATGCCCAGATTTTTTTGAGTCAGCCAATTCTCCTGCTTAATTGTCGAACTAATCTGCATGAGCTCTTTATAACTGATTCTCCCCGACCAATATCCCTCAACCGCTTTTTTGAGCTCCCGGTTATTCCCAATCCGCGGATACCCTAAATTGTGTGTTATCATTTTTTACATGTATTAATTAACATTTCAATCATTTCACAAACCTAATGAAAAAATATAAAAAGACCTGCATGTCTTTTTATAAATTATTTATATCTTTACAAAAGAATTTTAAAGACCATTGCCATGAAAATATCACAGAATACCTCAGTAGGAGAATTGGTAAAGTTAAATTTCAAAACTGCTTCCATCTTTCAGGATAATAACATTGACTTTTGTTGTGGCGGAGACAAAACCATTTCAGAAGCTTGTGAGAAAACCGGATTAGATCCTGAAAGACTGATAGGCCAGCTGGAATTAATTGCAGAACAGAACGATGCAGACTCACAATATATCAATGGGTTGAGCCTTGAAGAGCTTAGCAAGTATATCGTTAAAAGGCATCATAATTATGTGCGGGAAAGTATTCCTTCGCTTCAGAAGAATCTTGAAAAAATCTGTCAGGTACATGGAGATCATCACCCTGAACTGTTTGAAATAAACAGCCTATTTATAGAATCTTCAGGCGACTTAACTATGCACATGCAAAAGGAGGAACTTATGCTCTTCCCATTTATCCGGAGGCTGGAGCTATCATCGAAGAATGGGGCACCTTTACCCAATAGTCCTTTTAGTTCGGTTTCCAACCCGATCTCGATGATGTTGGCAGAACATCAGCAGGAAGGCGATCGTTTTGAGCAGATTTCAAAACTCTCAGGGAATTACACCATTCCTGAAGATGCCTGTACTACTTATGAAATTACCCTTAGGCAACTTCAGGATTTCGAGAACGATTTACACAGGCATATTCATTTGGAAAACAACATTTTGTTTCCAAAAGCCATTGAACTCGAAAAACAAATTTCAATATGAACACACAAAATATACCTCAATTAGCTACGCTTAAATCCGGAGAATCATTGAAGGTTTATCAGGTAACCGGCCATGCGGGCATGAAAATGCCCTTACATTATAGCACTAAAGAAGCTGTGGTAATCGTGCAGGAAGGCTATGCGCAACTCAAAATCGACGAAATAAAACATATACTTCAAGAAGGAAGTTCGTTTATCATTCCAGCCCATCAAAACCATACCCTTTCTGTAAAGGCAAAATTTAAAGCGTTGATAATTATGTCACTGGATTCAAACATTGAATTTGTACAATAACCTTCGGTTAGAAATCTAAAATGTAGCTGCCATGCTTGGAAAAACAACTGAATATGCAATAAGGGCCTTAGTTTATATCCATATACAAAACATGGAAGGGGAAAGGCCTGGATTTAAGGAAATTGCTAAAATGATTGATTCGCCGGAGCAATTTACAGGAAAAGTTTTGCAAAACTTAACCCGTGCCAATATTGTGTCTTCGATGAAAGGTCGTGGGGGTGGTTTTTTCTTTAATGAACCAACAAACCCGATAACCTTATTTAAAGTGATTGAAGCAATAGAAGGCAAAGAATATTTTTTAAAATGTGGTTTCGGGTTAAAGCGCTGTGATACCGACAATCCCTGTCCGTTGCACGATGATTATGCACCGGTAAGAGATTCGTTTTTTAAAATGGTTAATGAAAAGACCATACAGTCTCTGGCTAATAAAATTAACAAACACGAGGCCACCTTAAACAGATTATAAATAGGATTAATAGATGAAACGTATCGGAATTATTGGAGGATTAGGACCTGAAGCAACAATTGATTATTACAACGAAATAATCAATGCCTTTAAAAATGAAAAAGGAGATCTGGATTATCCGGAAATTATCATTTACAGTGTCAACATGGCATATTTCATCGGGTTGATGAGAGAAAAAAAATATGAACAGGCCACTGCGTATATTTCTGAAAAGATCGAAAGTTTGAAACAAGCCGGCGCAGATTTTGCTGCCCTCAGTGCGAATACGCCACACCAGCTATTTGACGAATTGAAAGAAAGATCAGGAATACCATTGATCAGTATTGTGGAAGAAACCTGCAACGAAGCGAAAAGTAAAGGACTCAAAAAGGCCGGACTGTTCGGAACTGATCTGACCATGCGAGCATCCTTTTTCCCGGATGTCTTCAGAAAACAAAACATTCAAGTCGTCACTCCTGACGAAGAAGATCGGAAACTAATCAACTACAAGCTATTCAGCGAGGTTGAACTGGGAATTTTCAAAGATGAAACACGGGAATTGCTGATTGGAATTATAAAGAAAATGGTCATAAAACAACAAATCGACTCATTGATTTTGGGGTGTACAGAACTCCCGCTAATTCTGACGGCGGAAACTTATGCCGGCATTCCCATTTTAAACACAACCAAAATCCACGTCGAATCGATTGCGAAGTATTGTCGCGAAAATTCATAACTCAATGAATAACAAAGAAATTTATACTGCGGAGATGGTCGGCGGAACACATGGACTGACCTGCATCTTTCCACGGCTGCGTGACATTGTCGATTACGAAGAACAAAGGAGAGTTCCCGAACAGGGGTATCCTCGTTTTATCCCTCATCCTTTTGTTGTTGCAGTACAGGAAAAGCATCGGAAGGATGGTTATGAAGTTATCGCCATTCAAACACCTGAGGCTGCCAGTTTTGTTCATGCCAACTATTTTGATTCAGAAACCAGAGACAATTCTGAGGTTCAGTCTTTTGAAAAAAGCGGGAATAGGTATGGGCTGATCAATGTGCGTCCTGAGTACGCAAAGTCCGCCCGCGATAGTGTTACCAATGCCGGAGTGATTCTGAACTCCAGAAAAGCTCAACGGATTCTTGGAAACAGATTTCCGGAAGAGAAGACGGATGAACTCCCCACTCTGCTGAGTCAATTGGAAAGAGGTTCAGATCCTGAATTGACTTTCCTTTATACCAGCGGCATGGCAGCAATTTTCAGTGCTATTGATGGTTGTCTGAGAAAGGGAACGGGAGCCTTGGTCGTTGGGAACACCTATGTTGATA
>JAEWME010000080.1 GCA_023393265.1 Bacteroidota bacterium
GCCTGATGGTACTTATGTATGGCTGAATTCAGAGAGCCGACTTAAATATCCGGTAAATTTCTCAATAGATGATCGAAAAGTTGAATTGGTTGGAGAAGGGTTCTTTAAAGTTACCAAACAAAATCAGAAGGATTTCTGGGTCCAAACAAAAGATTTCGATATAAAAGTTACCGGAACTGAGTTTAATGTGATGGCTTATGCTGATTTTGGAAGAACTGAAGCTTCGCTTGAAAAAGGGAAAATTGAAATTTATAAATCATTGGATTCATCATCTCCCAAAATAGCTGAGTTAAGTCCGAGCCAAAAAATTATATACTCTGAACGGAATAAAAATTTCTCAGTAATAAAATCTAATCCAAAGGTTGAATCATCATGGAAACGGAACGAGTTCGTTTTTGAAGACCTTCCGTTTTCAGAATTCGCCAAACGTTTGGAACGTTGGTATAACGTCGAAATTACTTTCACTGATCCGGAGCTTTCTTCAATAAAATATACGGGACAATTTAAAAATAAGGAAACAATCTGGCAGGTACTGGATATTATTAAACTAACCACCAATATTGATTATACCTTAAACGACAGGAAACTTATAATTAAAAGGAGGAATAAATGATAAGAAAATAATCATAAAAAAAGGGAAATGCCGCTAACATTTCCCCCATTAAAAATCAGTATTAATCACTAATACCAAACAGTACAAATTTATGAAAAAAAATCTGTTTTATCAGTATGGAAGAAGTGTGTCATTACGCTTCAAAAAATGCTTTCTAATTATGAAACTAACTGCGCTAATTATTCTTCTTGCTTGTTTGCACGTTTCAGCAGCAGGCTATGGTCAAAGTCAACGAATCTCCGTTAATTTTGTGAATTCCACAATCAAGGAAGCTTTTAATGAAATTGAGCGAATCTCTGAATATACAGTATTTTATCGTTCAGAAGATCTATCTATCTCAAAATCAGTAAATAAGAGCTTCGAAGACAAATCGGTTGATAAAATACTTGATGATATTTTAACCGGAACGAATTTGTCGTATTCGCTTAAAAACAAGGTTATTGTTATCCTTCCAACGGAATCGTCTGAGTTAGCTGCAATGCAGCAAATACGAACAATAAGGGGGCATATTAAAGATGCTAATGGTGATGCAGTCCCAGGTGCTTCAATTGTTGTTGAAGGTACATCTTCAGGGGCTATATCTGATTCTAATGGGGATTATGAGATTAAAGTACCAGAAGGTGGAAAAGTTCTGATAGTTTCATTTATTGGAATGGAGACCCAAAGAATATCTATTAATCAAAGAAACCTGATTGATGTTGAAATGGTAGCATCAAATATTGGTGTTGATGAGGTTGTTGTAATTGGCTACGGAAGCCAAAAGAAATCAGATTTAACAGGATCGGTTTCATCAGTTAAGTCAGATGAAATCAGGGATTTGCCGGTGAAAAGTCTTTCAGAAGCGCTGCAAGGAAAAGTCGCTGGTGTATATGTAACAAAAGGTACCGGCGAACCGGGTTCTTCTTCCGATATTATCATTCGTGGTGCTGCTTCTATTAATGGTTTGAGTCCACTTTTTATTGTTGATGGAGTGCGCATGGGCACTGGAAATAATTTTAACATGTCGGACGTTGAGAATATTGAAGTCTTAAAAGATGCCTCCTCTGCAGCTATATATGGTGTTGAAGCTGCTGGCGGTGTAATTCTTGTAACAACCAAAAAGGGAAAGTCAGGAGAAAAAATACATATTGATTTTAATGCATATTATGGCTCTCGCAGTGCTCTCAACCTTCCATCTCTTTTGGATAGTAAAGATTACATCAAAGCAAGAAAGATTATGGGTGTTGAGTACGAATCGTGGAATGGAAGTAACGAAAACACCAATTGGATTGATGAAATGTATAGTCCAGCCGTTGAGCAGAAGTACGACCTTTCTTTATCCGGGGGTAATGAAAAGTCAACCTATTATATTTCAGCGGGATATTTAAAAGAAGATGGTATTCGTCGGGATAACTGGTTTGAAAGATATACACTAAGAATGAATTCAGATCATAAGTTATCGGACAAACTTACAATTGGTCAGTATTTATATATAAATAAAACAAAAAACAGGCCTGGTAACGATGGATTACCATACCGTTCGATTCCACTGATGGGTGTTTACGATTCATCCAGGGTTGGTGGATGGGCCGCTGTTCCCGATGGATTTCAGGGAACTAACTGGGTAGGTTCTGCTGAAAACCATATCTACAATAATAATAATTGGGGTATGGAGGGTAATTTCTTTGCTGACTGGAAGATTATTAAGGGATTAAATTTACGAGCTACTGCTGGCGGTTATATGGGAGGTGAAGATAATTCTCAGTTTAATCTGCTTTACGATTTTGGGATCTTAAAAAATGGGGTTCGTAAACTCGAAAAACGTTTGTCAAGAGATGAGACAATTAACGGGAACATGGTTCTTACTTATAATAAAACCATTGAAAAACACGATATTAAAGCAATGGTGGGTTGGGAAGCAATCAAAAGTAATTCGACATATGTTGATGCAAGTACCGAAGGATTTCCTGTTTATTATGAACCTAGTTTTGCAACCTCAACTCAAACTTCAACTGCACGATATGCAGATGCAGGGTATGGTAAAGGTTCACAATTGGCTCAGTTTGGCCGGTTAAATTACACTTATTCAGGTAAATATCTTTTGCAAGCCACAGTTCGTCGTGATGGTACCAATAAATTTATTGGAGATTACCGGTATGGAATTTTCCCATCGGTATCAGGAGCCTGGAAGGTTACGGAAGAATCGTTTATGAAAGACAATATTAGCTGGCTCGATAATTTGAAAGTTCGTGCTGGCTGGGGTGTGTTAGGTAGTATTGGATCAGTTGGTGATTTTATTTATCAATCTGCTTATAAATCGGTCAATGTTCTTTCATATGATGGTACTAATGCTGTAACCGGTTGGGGACTTGCCAAATTTGCAAACTCTGATATTCGTTGGGAAAAAGTTACAACCAAAAATATTGGACTTGATTTTGGCTTTCTGAAAAACAGACTTTCTTTTGTTGTTGATGTTTATGATAAGCAAACTACTGATATGATTTATACAGTGGCTTTACCTGTTTCGTCAGGCATTGGCTGGTATAATGGACCTGGTTATGGTGCCACAATCAATATCGGTAAAATATCAAACAAAGGAGTTGAATTTGAAGCTAATTGGAATGACAAAATTGGAGATCTGTCTTATTCTGTTGGCGCTAATGCTTCTTTCAATAAAAATAAAGTGATTCAAATTGGAGAGAAAGGGGCACTAATTTATGAAGGTGGCGCTACCTGGTTGAACAGTAGCATAAGTCGCACCGAGGATGGATATGCCATGGGACAGTTCTATGGTTATATCGCTGATGGGATTTATAAAACTGACGCCGAAGCGGCGGCTGGTCCACAACAAGCTGGCCAGGTTGCAAAATCGGGTGACTTGATTTACAGAGACATAAATAGTAAAGATGAAAATGGTAAGTTAACCGGGAAACCGGATGGGATTATTGATGATGCTGATAAAACATACATAGGTAATCCATGGCCTAAATGCTTTTATGGAATAAATTTAAGTGTCGAATACAAAGGGTTTGATGTGAAAGCTTATTTTCAAGGGCAAGCAGGAGTCGATTTGTTCAATGCAACAAAAGGGATCCGGCAAAGTTTTTATGCGGATTGGAATACAACCTCAGATATTTTCAATACGTCAAAATTTGGGAATTCTACAATTACAGGATTACCAAGCGTATATCAGGTTGGAGAAGGTGGAGAAATCCTACGTGACCCTAATGGCAATTATAAGAATGTATCATCCTTTTTCGTTGAGAACGGTTCTTACCTCAAGTTAAAAGATCTCCAGATTGGATATACCTTGCCTGAAAACGTTTCTACCCGCATTGGTCTAAGTTCGGCTCGTATTTATATCGCTGGATCAAATCTGATTACAATTACCAAATATACCGGATTGGATCCTGAATTAGGTGGTGGAGTAAAAGGAAGAGGCCTAGAAACTGACGGTATATATCCGCAAACCCGCTTTATTTCAATGGGATTAAACCTTAAATTTTAATGAGAAAGATTGTTTTATCACGTAGAATTAAATAATTATGAAAAAATATATTATAGTATTCTTTGTAATTGTTACCGTCGGCTTAGTCGGTTGCAAAAAGGATTTTCTGGATAAACCAAATTACGGCGAACTTTCCCAAAATGTTTTTCCACAGGAAATTGAACAGGTTGAGCTATTTGTAAATACCATGTATGCCAATCAACACTCTTTTGGTTTGTACGGGCACGATATTTTTGCCAAGGGTTTATACCCGTTGGAACATGCCTCTGATCAGGATTGGATCAATGACGCATGGTGGAATGATATTCATCAAAATAATCTAAGTCCGGGTAATATGGGCGAGTTTGCAAATGTATGGAGAGATGGAGCTTACGGAGTAACCTCAGCAAATGTACTTTTGGGCATTCTGCCAGATTATCGTGAAAAGTACATGAAAGATGGCGAAGATGATGAACTTAAACTCATAGAAGGTCAAGCCTATTACTTTAGGGCATGGAACCGTATGATTTTGCTGGTATTTTTTGGTGAAACATTTATCTCAAACGGCCAGGGTGGTGATAAAATGGGAATTCCATTGATTAATAAGGTTGCTACAACACGCGAAGAGATGTATGTTAAACGTGCCACAGTCAGGGAATCGTGGGACGCTATTATTGCCGATTTAAAGCAAGCTGAAACATTGTTGGCAGGAAAGACTAGTTGGGATGATGCCAATAAAACAAAAATTACGATTTGGGGTGTTAAAGCAATGTTGGGAAAGGCTTTGGTTTTTTCTGAAAACTTTGAGGAAGCTAAAACAAAACTTAAAGAGGTAATTGATGGCAGTGGAAAAACATTAGTCCCATTCGATATTTATAAAGACATGTTTTTGGGCAAGTATAAAAACAATGATGAATCGCTCATTGAAATTTCATTTAAACAAGATGGTGGCTGGACAACCTGGGGTATATCAACAGCAAATAATGCTCCAATGGTATTCGAACCGGCAGTTTATAGTCCTGAGGGGCAGCGCACCTTTGCTTCATGGACCAATATTTTTGTTCATGACAAGAACCTGAAACGATTTGGGTTTAATGAACTAACAGAAGCGCCAACACCTAACCCTGATTTTGATCCTACAATACCATGTACTCTTTCAAACATGAAGGAAACACGAAGCGCCGATTTTATCGCTAAAAGTATTGCTGCCAAAACTGACGGGTCAGTTGATCCGCGTTTATGGGTTGTTGCTTTTCAACCATTTGTAGATGAGTACAATGCTTTTAACCAGATGAGCGCCATTGCTCCTGTTATTCAGTACGATAATGAAATAGGTTTATACCATAGTTTTAGTTTCAGAAAATACACTAATCTCGATGGGCGTGGTCCTGATACGGGAATGAATTACACCTCACAAATGTACATCATGCGAATGGCCGATGTATTTTTGCTCTATGCAGAAGCATGCGCTAAAACCGGCGACAATGTAAATGCGCTGGAGTACATTAATAAAGTTCACCGTCGGGCATACAACAAACCAATTGATGTCGTTTCATCAATTGATTATGCCAGCTTATCAGATGCAACCAAAGCTGCGGATCATCCGGTTTTGAAAAATGATCCATTGAAATATGAGCGTTGGGCTGAATTTCTGGGCGAAGGAGGTTGGTGGTTCGATGTTTGTCGCTGGAAAATGGGAGCCGTTGAAGCTGCTTATTATCAAAAAGTTCGCAGTGGATCTATCAAATGGAACGATGCAAGGTCATATGCGCAACCAATTCCTGTGGCTGAATTTGAAACAAATCCGAATATGGTTCAGAATCCGAATTATTAAATTTATAGTTTTAAATGTTAAAGTGTTTCTGATAGGTTGGGTTATGCCCAACCTATCTTTTAAATCTCAGACATGAAATGAATTTGGCAAAGAATACTACAAATAATATGAATAGAAGCAGGACATTGCTTTTTAAATCCATCGCGATTCTTTTGCCTTTTTTTATTTTAGTTCTAGTCGAAATTTCACTTCGTATTGCTAGTTATGGGAATGATTTAAGGG
>JAEWME010000129.1 GCA_023393265.1 Bacteroidota bacterium
CCCGTATTTTTTCCATATCCTGAAATTCAAGCAACGGCCGGAGCCGAAAACCTTTGCTGGATTGGCAATCCGAACAATCCCGACGGGCACCTGTTTAACAGCGAAGAAATCACTGATTTCCTGCAAACCAATCAGGAAACAATACTGGTGATTGATGAAGCATATGCCGACTTCATTCCTGATTTTCAATCGGCCATTCCATTGACCAAAAAATACAAAAACCTGATTGTGGTTCGCTCACTGACCAAATGTTGCGCCATTCCGGGGCTACGGCTTGGCTATGTAATTGCGTCCAACCGACTTGCCAGCCATCTTCGGAAATTTATGCAGCCATGGTCGGTAAATGCACTGGCACAGGAAGCCGGTAAATTTCTGATAAGATACCTAGCTAAAAATCCATTACAGTCCAACAACATTCAGCAATTGTCGCGGCAATTTCAGGAACAAATTAACCGGCTCGAAAACTACCGGGTAATTGATTCACCGACACCCTTTTTCCTGATCGAAATAAAAAGCGGAACTGCTGCTCAATTGAAGGAATTTCTGATCAATCAGCACGGCATTTTGATTCGCGACGCCTCTAATTTCAGAGGATTAAACGAACAGTTCTTCAGGGTTTGCACGCAAAATGAAACCGAGAATCAATTGTTAATTAACGGATTGATTGATTACACAAACCGAACCCGATGAGTTAACGGAGATAAAAACGAAATCTCTGGTCACCAATTCTCTGTTTTCTCTGTGGTAAAAAATTGAATAATATGGCATCCGAATATTTATTGACATACACACTCTTAATCGGATTTCTGCTCGATTGCCTGTTGGGCGATCCGCTTTGGCTGCCACACCCCATCCGGCTCTTCGGGAACGCGATTGCTTTTTTCAGCGGGAAACTCAATCGCTCAACTAACCGAAAGTTAAAAGGAGCGGCGATGACCATTGCCTTGGTAGGCGTCACCTTTGCCGTGTTGGAAATTGTCTTCGGTTTATGCCGGAGATACGACTGGATTTACCTCACCCTTGGATCTATTGGTGTTTTCTTCGGATTAGCCAACCGAAGCCTGATCCAGGAATCGTACAAAGTGATGCGCGCCCTCGAAAAACAAGGGTTGCAGGCCGGACGCGAGCAATTAAGCTACATTGTTGGCCGCGAGACGAAAAGCCTGAACGAACAGCAAATTCGCACGGCGGTACTCGAAACGCTGGCCGAAAACCTGAGCGACGGCGTAATTGCCCCGCTCTTTTATTTTGCGCTGGCAGGTATTCCCGGGATGATGGCCTACAAAATGGCCAACACGCTCGACTCGATGATCGGTTACAAAAGCGAGAAATACCGTCAATTCGGCTGGTTTGCCGCCAGGCTCGACGATGTGCTCAATTTCATCCCGGCACGAATTACCGCATTGCTGATGGTCATTCTCACGCTCAGTCCACGCGGACTGGCTTTCATTTTTCGGTATGGGCACAGGCACAGCAGTCCGAATGCGGGCTATCCCGAGGCAGCCTTGGCCGGAATCCTGAATTGCCGGTTCGGAGGTCCCAATGTGTATCACAGCGTTTTGGTCGACAAACCTTACATCGGTACAAACGCGAGAACACTGAACAAAAGGGATTTCAGGAAAGCATGTGCCGTAAACTTTGGCGTGACAATCGCGACAATCGCCTTAATTTGCTGGACAACGCTCGTTTAATTACCAACGCTTGAAAACAGAGTATCTCTCTATCGATGAATTGTTTCACTATAAATCAGGAGTTAAAAACAAATTTTCAGGAGAAACACAGTACTCACGAACCAAATTAATCTTTACTTTTGCCTCTGGAAATGGTTCCGAAGCTGGCTTCCCGCCAGTGAGGACTAACATGGGAATCCGGTGAAAAACCGGAGCTGTACCCGCAGCTGTAAGCCTGAATAAAAACTTTTTTTGATCTGCACGCCACTGTCTCGCCTCATGCGAGATGGGAAGGCTCCAAAAAAAGAAGGCGAGCCAGAAGACCTGCCACTTCCATCAAGTTAATCATAGCTTTCGGGATAAAAGCAATGGGATGATTTTCATCTGATTTATCCATTTGTTCCTTTTTGTCAGCCCGGGATGTATTCGGGGAACATGCTGAAAGTTTATGGTCGACATTTTTTGATGTTTAACCATAAAAAAATGACTATGAAAAGAAGACAAATCGTTTTTGTCTGCCTGGTATTTTTATGCTCTTTCGGTGCCACTGCCGGAGTAATCGACTCGACCAAAGTGTACCCGATCGACGAAGTGACCGTTCAGGCTTCGCGCCTCGAACGCAAGCTGAAAGACCTTCCGCAAAAGGTTGAAATTATTCCTTCGGAAGTGATCAAAGCGCTACCGGCCGAAAACCTGGCCGAGGTGCTCAAACGTACCACCAACCTCGACATCATCCAATATCCTGGCCTTTCGGCAGCCGTTGGTATGCGAGGCTTCTCGCCAAGCGCCCATTCGCGCAGCTATACTTTGCTCCTGATTGACGGGAAACCAGCCGGGACAACTAACCTGGCCACCATTCCGCTCGATAATGTGAAACAAATCGAAATTGTGAAAGGCCCTTATTCGGTACTTTACGGCTCCGACGCCATGGGAGGCGTGATCAACATCATCACCAAACAAGCACAAACAGCTCCTGAAGGACATGTGTCAGTTGAATCGGGCAGCTTCGGATACCGGAAATATTCGGTAGGTTTCAGCGGGGTTTCAAGCGAAAAATGGAGTTTCGACCTGGGATACAATCACCAGGAGCAGGCTAAAGATTACCGCATTGGGAAGAAAAACCTGTTGAAACTTTCGGATACTGAAAAACTGATGCTCGACAAAGCTTCGTATGGAGATGCCATGGATAATTCTCAGTATGAGTTGAATTCGATGACGGCAGGCACAAATTACAACATCAGCCAGCAGTGGAAAATCAACGCCAAAGGCATGTACACATTTGCCTACGACGTAGAAACTGCCGGTAACTATTGGGGAACCTACGGACAAGGAAAGAAAGACGTTAACCGCCTGAATCTGTACCTCAACATGACGCAGGACAACGATAAGAATCATTTCCAGTTTAGTCCGTATTACTCCAACGACCAGAATCCGAACTATTCGGATAATACCGACAAAGGCTTTATCAGTTTTAACAGCAC
>JAEWME010000168.1 GCA_023393265.1 Bacteroidota bacterium
GCCTTAAAGCTGAAAATGGAGAGCAGGTTTGGAGTGTAGATTTCTTTAAAGACCTGAAGGCCGATTCGGTTCAGTTTGGATTTTGCGAGTCGCCACTCATTGATGGCGACCGGATTTACCTGACACCTGGAGGAGCCGAAAACAGTGTGGTAGCACTCAATCGTTTCACGGGCAAGAAAATATGGTCGTCTCCGGGTTATCAGGAAAAAGCTACTTATAGCTCGCCCATCCTTATTAATCACAATGGTCATCGGCTGTTTGTCAACCTGACGTCGACTTCAATTATTGGTCTCGACGCCGAAACCGGCCAGATGTACTGGCGGATTCACCAGTTTCAGGACAATAAGATACATGCCAACACCCCGGTTTACCATGATGGAAAACTTTACATTTCGAGCGCTTCGCGGAAAGACAGCTCCGGATTGGTGATGCTCCAGCTTTCAGACGATGGCCAAAAAGCTTCAATCGGATGGCGAAACAAGGAATTCATCAACCTTTCAGGAGGTTTTATATTGAAGGATGGATTTCTGTACGGAGGCGCCTATTTGCAGCCGAAATGGTTCTGCATCGACATGGCTTCGGGACAAACAAAGTACATTGCAAAAGAGTTGGGCGGAGGCGCTGTAATATACGCCGACGGGCTTTTTTACTGTTATGCCGAAAAAGACGGAGAGATGGCGCTTGCCGATGGTACTCCTGAACAGTTTCGAATTATCAGCAAATTTAAAGTGTCGCTCGGAATGGCGCAGCACTGGGCACATCCGGTGATCGCCGATGGAAAGCTGTTTGTTCGGCATAACAATGCGTTGATGGTGTACGATATTTCAAGGTAAGCAAAGCTTTTTGGCAATATTGCGGTAGTATTAACTTTTTGGCAGTAATTGACGGATTTTTACAGCAAGAGACAGTCTTTTGCTAGATTTGAATGCTGAATAAAAATGCTTCTGTCATGATAAAGGTAAAACACATTGTCATTATTGCGCCGCACAATACCTCGATCCTGGATGTGGCCGGGCCGCTCGATGTATTTACAAAAGCTGCTGATTACTTGCGGGATTACCAGCCTGCAGTGAATGAAACCTACCAGACGCATGTGCTTTCGGTCGATTCTTCGACTATTGTAAAAACTTCCGCCGGACTACCAATTGTTTGCGAGGGCGGAATTGAGTCGATCGATTATGAGGTGGATACCGTTTTGTTTGCCGGAAAAGGTTCCGGAGAAAATACGGTACCTCGTTTTGTGCTGGATTGGCTGCGAGAAAGTGAACACAAAATCCGGCGCATCGGGTCGATTTGCGCCGGAGCTTTTGTTTTGGCCGAAGCTGGTTTGCTCGACGGAAAACGGGCGACCACCCACTGGATGGTTTGCGACAGGCTGGCCAAAAATTATCCTGAAATAAAGGTGGAGAAAGATCCGATTTATGTGAAAGACGGGAATATTTATACTTCTGCCGGAATTTCGACGGGAATGGATCTGGCACTTGCTATGGTCGAAGAAGATTTTGGCCGTGACGTGGCGGTGATGGTTGCCCGGATGCTGGTTCTTTACCTGAAACGCCCCGGTAACCAATCGCAATTCAGTCATTTTCTGATGCACCAAATGGTCGACTATGAACCGATTAAAGAGATTCAGGATTGGATACTCGATCACCTCGATGAGGAATTAACAGTTGAAATGCTTGCTGAAAAGGCCTTGATGAGTCCTCGAAATTTTGCACGGGTGTTTTTACGCGAAACGGGAATCACGCCTGCCAAATACATTGAAAAGTTGCGGCTCGAAACTGCCAGACGCCGTCTGGAAGAAACCCACCTGACGTTGGATGAGATTTCGAATGAATGCGGTGTTGGAAACGCTGATGGCTTGCGCCGCCTGTTTTTGCGCCACATGAAAACCACGCCAAGCGACTACCGCAAAAGTTTCACAACAGCGATGAATTAAAAAAGTGGCTGTCCAAAAAATCATTAATCAAGTCATCCTGAACTTGTTTCAGGATCCCATTGCATGGTGAATCATATCTCAAATAAATTGGTGATTAACCTCCTCTGGTGAAATTTGACTTTTTGGACAGCTTTATCAATATCCGAAATGAAGTGCTGATTACAGCGCTCCAAAATATTCGGTGGTACGCACCATTTGCGATACAAACGACATTTCGTTGTCGTACCACGAAACGGTTTTTACCAATTGGTTGTTGCCAACAGTAACCACTTTGGTTTGGGTTGCATCAAACAGCGAGCCGTAATTGATGCCAATTACATCGCCCGAAACGATTGGATCTTCGGTGTAGCCAAACGATTCGTTGGCAGCCGATTTCATGGTTGCATTAATTTCCTCCACAGTTACCTGTTTTCCCAGGATGGTGAACAGTTCAACCACTGACCCCGAATGAACAGGAACCCGTTGCGAAGAACCATCGAGTTTTCCTTTTAATTCAGGAATAACCAGTCCAATGGCTTTGGCTGCGCCGGTAGTATAAGGTACAATATTGTCGGCCGCTGCGCGCGATTTGCGATAGTTTACTTTGGGGTCGGGAGTATCCATCAGCGGCTGCGAATTGGTGTAGGCGTGAATGGTGGTCATCTGTCCGGTGGTAATACCAAACTGATCGTTCAGCACTTTAGCCATTGGGGCCAGGCAATTGGTGGTACACGATGCGCAACTGATCAACTGGTCGGTTGCATCCAAAATCTGGTGATTCACATTGTAAACCACGGTTTTTACATCTTTGTCGGAGGGCGCAGAAATGATCACTTTTTTGGCTCCTGCCACAAAATGGGCCGAAGCTTTTTCGCGCGACTCAAAAATTCCGGTCGATTCAATCACCAGGTCTACACCCAGCTTGCCCCATGGAAGGTTTTTCGGATCGCGTTCGGCATAAACGGCAATGGTTTTGTCTCCCACTGTCAGTGCATTTTCGGTGTAGCTCACGTTCATTTTGAAAGTTCCCTGCACCGAGTCGTATTTGAGCAGGTACGCCAGCATCGACGGTGCACTTAGGTCGTTGATGGCAACCACTTCGAGATGCTCGCTTTTCATCATTTCGCGGAAAGTCAGACGCCCGATCCGACCGAATCCGTTGATGGCAACTTTAATCATAACTTGTTTTTTTTGAGTGAATAATTGTTTAACTGTTTTTACTCCGGCAAAGTTACGACGTAAAAATAATGTCTGAAATGACAATATTCCGTCGATTTCTGCCATGCCTGATGCGTGGATTGAAACCTCAGTTTAACGGGATCCTAGGGTTCCTCTTTCCAAAAATTTCCTACTTTTATTGCTCTGTTCTAACAAACTTATACTAACCTAAAACTTCGATTATGAATAAATTTTTGAAGATATTCCTCCCCTTGTTTTTTGTATGTTGGGTTTTTTCTGTTTTTGCACAGGCCCCGTTCAGTAAGGGGGTTAATCTCACCGGATGGTTTTCGGCCAACAACTCAAAGTCGATACCATTTACCAAATTTTCAAAGAAAGACATAGAAAATATCAAGAGCCTTGGTTGCGATGTGATCCGCTTACCAATTACCCTGCACGGAATGACCAGCGGCGCTCCCGACTATGTAGTGGACACCCTTTTCTATTTCTACCTCGACCAGGTAATCGACTGGACAGAAGAACTGGACATGAACCTCATCATTGATAACCATACCATTCCTGATGCTACATCGAAAGCAGTGGAGACTCCTTTGATGAAAATATGGCCGCAGATGGCGACACATTATAAAGATCGCTCGAAAAAGGTATTTTATGAAGTACTGAATGAACCAAACACATTGGCGGCTTCAGACTGGGCGAAGATTCAGCAGAAAGTAGTTGATACGATCAGAACCTGCGATACCGTTCATACCATCATTGTCACCGGGGCAGACTGGGGTGGAATTTCAGGAATGACAGCCCTGAAGAAACTGAGTGATCCGAATCTGCTGTATTCATTCCACTTTTACGACCCGTTCCTTTTTACGCACCAGGGAGCTAGCTGGGCAAGCCCTTCGATGATCGATCTTAGTGGTGTGCCATTCCCTTACGACGCTGCCAGAATGCCCGAGTGTCCGGCATCGCTGAAAGGAACTTACATTGAAAATAGCCTGAAGTATTCGTATAAAACCGATGGGACGGTTGCTAAGTTAAAAAGCACCATCGATTTGGCGGTGAACTTTGCAACTACGAACAATGTAAAAATCTATTGCGGCGAATTCGGGGTTTATAACCTGAATAGTCCGGCAGCAGACCGTATTGAATGGTATAAAATTGTTCCTGCCTATTTGAGCGAAAAAGGCATTCCCTGGACGATGTGGGATTATCAGGGCGGCTTCGGTTTGTTTAACAAAGGCTCTGACGAAAATTTCGAATACGACATCAATCGTCCTCTGGCTGAAGGAATAGGTTTCTCTTTGCCGCCGGTTAAAACCTATGAAGTTGTAGCCGACACTGTTCCTTTTGATATTTACACCGATTATCCGGGCATCGACATTGTTCAAAATGTTCCTTCAAACGGCACAGCCGACCTGTTTTCGCCTGACCGTTACGAAGGGACGTTTGGCATTTATATGACGGAGTTGCCTCAATATTCCAATATTGACTTTGATTTTAAGTACACGAGAGATTTTTCGAAGCTTGTTGCTGCTGATTATAAAGTGGATTTCTGGATGAAGGCTGACGTGGCGTCATCGAATGTTGTTTTCAGGTTTATTGATACCAAAACAACTGATGCCGCAGATCATCCCTGGCGCATGGATTATACGATCAACACAGCGCTGGCACCATTTGACGGTAACTGGCACCACGTCGAAATTCCGTTGAAAAAATTCAGGGATGCCGGTTCGTGGGACAACAACGCCTGGTATAATTCGGCCAACAAGTTCGACTGGAAAGCGGTTGATCATTTTCAGATTGTAACTGAAAACATGGAATTGACAGGGAAAAAGTTCTGGTTCGATAATCTTCGTATCAACGGAGACCCCATTACAGCCATAGAAAGCCGGGAAACAGACATTTTTAAAATGAAAGCATTTCCAAACCCATTCTCCGGAAACACAACCATTCAGTATTATTTGCCTGAAACAACTCCGGTTGAGGTCAGCATTTTCAGTCTATCAGGACAAAAACTGGCAACCCTGAAAAGCGGGACAGAGACACAAGGCAATCATTTCGCTGAATGGTCGGGAAACTCGAAAGACGGAATATCCGGTGGAATTTTTCTGTGTTGTATCAGCTCAAACTCGAAGACTGAAACCATCAAACTAATGACCAAATAAACCAAGACTATATGTATAGAAATTTGATCCTGGCAGGGCTTTTATTTTCAACTTTTTCCTGTTCCAATCAGCTACAAGTGGAGTGGGTGAGTACCACTTCTGACGAACCATGGACTACCGGTTCTTTGGCCATTTCCAAGGTAACTCAAAATGAAATCGTGATTTCTCCCGACAGCGCCCGGCAGACAATCGATGGTTTCGGCGGCTGTTTTAACGAACTGGGGTGGGATGCTTTGCAATCGCTTCCGGAGGAAAAACGGGTTGAGGTATTTAAAAACCTGTTCGATTCTATCGCAGGTTGCAGGTTCAATATTTTCAGGATGCCCATTGGTGCTAACGATTATGCAGTAGATTGGTACAGTTTTGATGAAACTCCTGAAGATTTTAATATGAAGGATTTCAGCATTGAGCGTGATAAACAAAGGCTGATTCCGTACATCAAAGTGGCGCAGTCGTACAATCCTAAACTGAAAGTTTGGGCGTCGCCCTGGTGTCCGCCTTCGTGGATGAAGACTAACCACCACTATGCCTGTGCTTCGAATCCTCAGTTCAACGACCTTCCTGCTGACCAACAAGGCGAGGAAATGAAAACGCAGTTCCGAATGGAGCCTGATGTGTTGAATGCTTATGCACTTTACTTCGAAAAATTTATTCAGAAATATGCTGCGGAAGGAATCAATATTTGGGCGGTTCATGTGCAGAACGAGATGAATTCGTGTCAGAATTTCCCGTCATGCATCTGGCGGCCCGAAGATTTGGCAACATTCATCGGCTCATATCTGGGGCCAAAACTTGAATCAGAAGGGCTCGCAACCCAAATTTGGTACGGAACAATTGAGCGTCCGCAGATAGAGCGGGTTGAGACCGTAATGAGC
>JAEWME010000187.1 GCA_023393265.1 Bacteroidota bacterium
GTTTTGTTGAGGTCAACAATGACAGGTTTTCCGGTTTTCTGCTGGTCAATTTTGAGTTGTGCCGTTGAAAAGTCGATATTTGAATATTTCAGAGCTTTAACATCAACAAACCTCAAACCGGTGCACAAGCAAAACAAAAAGGCTTTTTTTGTCTCGGGGTGTTTTGTTTCAGTTTTAGCAATCAGTTGTATTTCTTCATTGGTAAGTATTTGTTTCCTCAATCCAGTTGGCTTCTTGCAGGTTAATTCCATGTCGCCCGGTTCTTTCTTTTGTGCAGGGCTTTTGGCGATAATGTTTTTGGCAACAGCATGGTTTAGAATCTTTTTAAACCTGCTGTAATAAGAATTGGCCCCTTCTCCCGAGTGATTATCTTGCAGAAATTCAATAAACTTGATAACCATTAACCGGTCTATTTGGCTTATTTTAAAGGTTTCAGGTTTAATGCCGGGATAATCTTCCTGGATAAACCGCCTGAAATCTTCAATAGCTCCTTTGATCATCGCACTATCTTTCTTTGTGTACTTATCCAGATAATTTTGAGCAAACTCAAAAAACAATACTTTCTTTTTGGTGGGAGGGATATAATCAAAAGCAAGATTGTTTAATTCACTTTCCCGGTCAGTTCTGATACGGTTTGCCAATTCATAGTTGTCTTTGTTTTGTTGTTTGTCAATTGGAGTCCGGGCTTTGGGATTAATGTATAGTTTCAAGAACTCATAAGAACGCTGTCCGTCACGGTAAATATCAAGGTATAGACTAACGTTTCCATTGGCTAATTCTTTCTCTCTCAGTACAACATTATTCTTTTTTGTGCCTCTTTTGACCTTTTTTGGTACATTTGTATCCATTTATGTTCTTGTTATGTTGTTGGTTTCAAATATAATAACAAGATTAATACGAGTAACAAAATAGTAACAAAAAGTAACAAAAAAAGAGTAAATGAAATGAAAACAAATCCTTTTAATAATTTGTAAATATTAGTATAACAGTAATTTAAATTGTTCTTGGTTTCTCTTGTTTGAGTGGCAATTACCTTGACAGGGTAGGGGTCACTGGTTCGAATCCAGTACAACCCACTGAAGAAAGAGCAATAAATTTATCTTAATTTGTTGCTCTTTCTTTTTGGTTGTTATTAAAAACAGCTTTATGCGTTTGTTACGAGCAAACCTTCTTTTTACTAATTTGGCTTCGCTTAACTAACTAACAACTAACTGTATGAAAAACACATCCGACAGCTTCTACCAAAAACTGTTCATTACGATTCTTCGTGTTGCTATTGGCTGGCATTTCCTTTACGAAGGTCTTTCAAAAATTCTGCAGGGCAACTGGTCTGCTGCCTCGTTTTTAAATAATACAACCGGGTTTTTCTCCGGATTTTACCATTGGATTGGTGGCTCGCTGCTGGTGCTCCAGCTTTCCGACCTGCTGAACATGTACGGGCTTTTGCTGATCGGACTTGCCTTGTTTCTGGGCGTTTTCACGCGTTTTGCGAGCGCGTCTGGTGCCTTGCTGCTTGCGCTGTACTACTTTGCTTATCCGCCTTTTGGCAGTCCGCTTTTAAGTCCTTCGGATGGGCACCTGTTCATTGTCGATAAACTCTTCATCGAGACTGCAGCACTGGTGTTTTTACTTTTTTTCAGGGAACGTGGCTATGGCATCGATAACCTGGTTCGTTTTCTGAAAAAGCAGAAACAAATACCGGGAAATGCTGAAGAAACCGGCAGCCAGTCGCGGCGCGAGGTGCTGAAAAACCTGGCTACCCTGCCTGTGCTGGGAGCAATGGGCTGGGGCGCTGTGAGCAACATTGAAACGTATGGTGTTGATGTGATGTCGGGTGCCACCATTCAGGTTAAAAGAACCGAACTGAGTGAACTGAAAGGTACACTGCCCAAAGGAAAAATTGGTAACCACGAAATAAGCAGACTAGTGGCAGGCGGAAACCTCATCGGCGGCTGGTCGCATGCCCGGGACCTGATATACGCCGACACACTTTTTAAAGCTTATAATACAGAACAGAAGGTTTACGAAACACTCATGCTGGCCGAACAGGCCGGAATAAACACCATCAACATCGGTTTCCCTTCGAACCCGCTGCTGGCCAAATACAAGAAAATTACAGGCAGCAAAATCAAAGTCATTTCGCAGGTGGGACCGAATCTCGATAATTCGAAACTGTCGGAAGTGGGTGCCGGAACAAACAAAAAGCTCTACTACGAAAACATCGATAAAGCCATCGATTTTGGTGTCGACATCATTCAGGTGCAGGGAAACTGGTGCGACTGGCTGGTGCGCGATCAGCGTGTTGAAGTAATCGCCGCCATGATGGACCACATCCGCGAACAGGGTTATACCGCCGGACTGGCTTCGCACACGGTCGATTCGCTCATTGCCTGCGCCGATCAGGGAATTATTCCTGATTACTACATGAAAACGATGCACCACGATCAGTATTGGTCGGCCCATCCGAAAGAATACCGCTTCCCGTTCGAGGTCGACGGCAAGAATTACGTAGACCACAATCGCTTTCATAACAACATGTTCTGTCTTTTTCCTGAAAGGACTGTCGATTTTGTGAAAAACGCCAAAGTCCCGGTAATGGGGTTTAAAGTGCTGGCAGCAGGTGCCATTGAGCCGCAGGACGGTTTCAGATGGGCTTTCGACAATGGTGCCGATTTCATCTGTGTCGGGATGTTCGATTTCCAGATCGTCAACAATGTGAATATCGCCATCGACAGCATCACCAAAGCGCAGCGTCAGCGGCCGTGGTTCGGATAACTTCCTAATTCAGGCTCAGAACCTGTTTTTGTTTCAGGAGTTCAGTTTTTAGCGATTCATAAGGAACATCCTGAATGGCTTGTTTGGCGTCGATTGCCAAACAGGCTGCCTGTGCCGCCGACTGTCCCAAAATCATGAAAACAGGCTCCATCCGGATAGAACCGTAGGCAATGTGAGTTGCCGAAACACAAACCGGTACAAGCAGATTCGGGCATTCACCCCGTTTCGGCACGATGGACCTGTACGAAATGGAGTAGGGCGCATTGGGCGAAACGCCGATGTCGCCTTCGTTTTGGGCAAATCCTTCGGCTGTCACATAGCGTTGCACGTTGTGCGAGTCCATGGAGTAGGAACCCATTCCCACGGGATCGGCAATCACCTGTTTGGCGAGCACATCGTTTTCGCTGGTTACATATTCGCCCATCATGCGCCGGGCTTCGCGCACATAAATCTGGTGAGGCCAGTTGCCGTTGTCGGCAAATTCGTCTTTCGCCAGTCCCCATTTTTGCATTTCTTCCTGAATTTCTTTTGGCACCCGCGGATCGTTGGCCACGAACCAAAGCAATCCTTTTTGGTAATCTTCGTGCGCCTGAATGATTTCACGCCTGCGTTCGTACGAAGCTTCCGGATAATCGTAGTTCATGCCAATGAAATCGGTGCTGAACGGTCCGTGGTTGTTGGTGTCGGTCTTTCGGTTCGGAATGATGTCGTATTTGTAAAACCATTCGCGCCATCCCGCATCAAAAATCCTGACCAGCAGTTCGTAGTGCGACGAGTCGTAATTCGCCGGTTTGGGAAAAGCAACCCGGTTGTCGGGGTGGTTGCTCATGCAAAGCCTGAAACAATACGCCTGAATTTTATGGTCGCCGGTACAGTTATCGGCAATCGGTTCAGGAGAAATTCCGTAGAGCAAACCGCTTTCGGGCTTACCCGGTGTTTGGTAGGGGTCAATTTGATCACGGAAATAATGTGGGTGCTGAAAAACGCCTGCCTGCACGCCATTCCATGTTTCGTTGTACTCGGTGCACGCTTCGCGCCCAACCCGAAACGAGACGCCTGCCGCAGCCATTAAATCGCCTTCGTAAGTGGCATCGACGAACATTTTTCCTGAAAAAACTTTTCCGGAGAGCGTTTTGAACGACTTTATTTCAGTTCCGTCTTTGGTTATCCCATTTTCACGATCGAGCCATTCGTTGCGATAGACTGTTATTTTATTTTCGGCAATAAAATCCTCGAAAACCTGCTCGGCCACATGCGGCTCAAAAATCCACATGGTGCGATTTTCTCCGTCCATCGCCACGGTGCCCTGGCCTTTGTTGCCGTACTCCGAATGTTTTTGCCACTGCCAAGCGGCAGAATCGTTGTAGTGTAGCCAAACGCGGTGGTAAAACTCGCGGGCCAGTCCGCCAATCGCCGATTTGTCGCCTGTGTCGGTAAAACCAAGACCGTTGGAAGATAGTCCGCCGAGGTGCGCGTCGGGCGAAACAACCAATACCGATTTTCCCGACTGAACGGCTTCCACCGCAGCGGTTACAGCAGCCGAAGTTCCGCCGTAAATGATCAGGTCGGCTGAATATTTATTTGGATTTGAATTTTTCTGCGAACAGCTTGCTAATAGAGAAATAATAGAAATGCATAAAGCAACACTTGTTTTCGGAAGGTAAAATCTTGATTTAGTCATGGTTTTTCTTGTGTGGTTTCCAGTGTGGTTAGTATAAACCAAAATAATTTAAAATAAAGTAGGAAGTCAGATTAATTAGGGTTTATTTGGCTGTTTTTATTTTAATGATTGTAAATGAGTAGGGTTCCAGTTTATAATTTAAGTTCTTTCCTTTTATCGTAATTTCCTGTTCTATCGGGCTGACCAAAGTAGGTTGATCGAGGCTGTTAACCCGGTTCAGGTCTTCACTCTTTAAGACAATAACTGTCCCTTTGGAACTGAGCTTGTTCGCGCCATCGAGGACCAGATTATTTAGCTGAACCTGATTAGTGGTGTTGACCAGTTTCAGGATAATTTCACTGGTTTTATGGTCGAAAGCAGCCGAGCCGTAAAGTCCATTTTGTCCGGTAAGTGGGTTATTTTCCTGAAGCATCGCCAAAACCTCGGTTCCTTTGTTGGTCGAGAACATCTTCTGTACGTAATAATTGACGGTACCAAACGAACGCAGATTATCGAACCAAATCAGGTCGGGTTTCCATTGCCAACCTTCGACGTGTGCAAACAAAGGTGCGTAAGAACACAAATTGACCACGTCTGCGTTTCTTTCCAATCCAGTCATGAAAGCCGCTTCCGACAAAGCACACAACCAGTTGTTTTCGTTGTCGGGACTACAGGTAAACTTGCTTTGGGCAGCATATTCGCCCGCAAATATTTTATAGCTGTTCCGATCGTAGTTGTCGTATCTGGATGCATTTTTAAGAAACCAATCGGGATTGGCATAATAATGTTCGTCTACGATTTGAGCATTTAGTTTTTTCAGTTCGGCGGAGGCATACTCAAAGAAATTGCCGTCGGGCGAAGGTCCGGTTCCGGAAATAATTTTAACGTCAGGATATTTTGCATGAATGGCTTTTTCGAAAGCGATATATCGTTCGATGTATTGAGGTCCCCACTGCTCATTTCCAACTCCAATCATTTTCAGGTTAAAAGGAGCTGGGTGCCCCATGAGTGTGCGAACTTTTCCCCATTTCGAGTCGGCGTTGCCGTTGGCAAATTCAATCAGATCGAGGGCATCCTGAATATACGGATCGAGCTGATCCATAGGCGCCAGTTCTGCAGTATTGAACTGGCAGGCCATTCCGCAGCTAAGAATAGGAAGTGGCTCAGCACCAATATCCTCTGCCAACTGAAAATACTCAAAAAAACCGAGGCCAAATGACTGAAAATAATCCGGAGTGGGACGGTGCTTAAATTCGGTGTTCCACCTGTTTATAATCAGTTGACGGTCATTAATATTACCAACCGTTTTCTTCCATTGGTAACGTGTTGCTAAATCACGTCCTTCCACAATACACCCGCCGGGGAAACGTAGGAATCCCGGCTTTAAATCAGCCAGTAACTGAACTAAATCGGCCCGTAACCCACCTGGCCGATGTTTCCACGTGTCGTCAGGGAAGAGGGAAATCATGTCAAGATCAAGCGAGCCTTTTCCTTCGAACCAGATATTCAGCCGGGCCTTGGGTTCAGTTTCCGACGAAGGAAAATCAACGCTGTATTTTCCCCAGCCGTTTCCATCCGGAACTAGAGTGGCCCTTCCGATTGCATTTCCTTTTGCATTTACCAGTTCGATGCGAAGCTTTATAGAGCTATTCCCGACTGGTCTGGCCAAAACTGAAAAATGATAAGTCATCCCCTGTTTGACTCCCATACCCCTGAATCCTTCGTTGGAGAGCCCAAACTTTTCGGTTTCATTATCCCGGGTAATCCTTATGAACCGTGGATTGTCAGGATTTGTCTCCTGTTGATTGATAATCAAAATTCCAGCGGTAGTATCGGGTTTCAGAATTTTCCAACCCATCAGTGGCTTGGCAAATTCGAAAGATCGGTTTTTTACGAGTTCAGCATAAAGGCCTCCATCGGCAGCCAGATTGATGTCTTCAAAGAAGATTCCCCACATAGTTGGCTGAATTTCGGCCTTGGGCTGATTGACTTTTATAATTATTGACTTAGTTGTTTGTGCTTCGGAAGATGAAAATAGGAACAAAAGCAAGCAAGTAATTTCGAAGATTATTCTTTTCATTCTTTTAAAGTTTTGGCTACTTCGTAAATATGAGATTTATTTTTGTGATATTTTAGAATTATACTCTTTCCTCAGCTCGCTTAATCCATTCGCTAGCCATCATTTCGTGGTCTGAAATTCGTTACTATCCACAATCTTTCACATCACTTCCTGACATTTTAACAAGTCAGAATAATAGGCTTCACAGTTTTCTTTCACTTTTCCTGACGGCTGAATAAACGACTCCCCGCGAACGACGAGTAATTCCGGAAACTTTTCAAGCATCATAGCAAGCAGGCGCTGATAGGTTCGGCATATTTTTCGACTGAGACGAAGGTCTATCGCTCGTAAACCAACTAGTTGTAATCATTTGAGCCAGAAAAGTGCTTAGTGCATCGGGCTTTAAATGGAGTTTTTCAGTTTGATAACGTTTTTTCAGATCAACAATTTTATTTCCGCTAATACCGCGTTTTAGGGAACCCTAATTAAAATTTAGAAGGGTTGATTGTTCGGTTTTTATTTCTGACTAACAATTTCTACGGCAAAAGCCTTCAGATTTTTTCCTGAGAAATTTCCCGAGGTCATCAGCAGCAAATTGGTGTTTTCCCAATCCTGATTTTTCAGGAAACTGAACAGTTCGTCGGAATTGGTTGAAACCGTCAGTCCGGGTGAATCGAATGCATCGGCAACCTGTTGCTCCGTGATTGGTTCCAGTTTTTTGTGTTCGATGGTATGCGGGTTGAAATATACGATGGCATGATCGGCGGCGTCCATGCAGTTTTTGTACTGCGGCAGAAACTCTTTTTTCAGCGAGCTGAAGGTGTGCAACTCCAGGCAGGCCACCAGTTTCCGGCTGGGAAACTGCTTTTTTACAGCGTCGGTGGTGGCTTTCAGCTTCGAGGGCGAATGGGCAAAATCGTTGAAGACCGTGCAGTTTTCGGTTTCGGCCAGAATTTCAAGTCGCCGCGCTGCGCCTTTGAATTCGGCAATGGCGCTGTAAAACTGCTCGTCGGTCAGCCCAAGCTGGCGGCAAACCTGCAGGGCGCCCGTGATATTTTGCAGGTTGTGGTCGCCAAAAATCTGTAGCCTGATTTTTTGGTCTCCTGAAACCAGGTAGGTCACGCCATTTTCAATTACCGAAGGATGGGCCAGGTAAGCGATTTTTTGCACGTCGGCGCGTGTGTTTTCTGCTACCTGCTGCAGGTTTTCGTCTTTCCCAAAATAGATGAGCGAGCCATTGGGTTCAATCAGGTTGGCAAAAGTTTGGAACTGCTCCACATAAAACGGGAAGGTGGGGAACACGTTGATGTGGTCCCAGGCGATGCCGCTCAGAAGTGCAATATTCGGGAAATACAGGTGGAATTTTGGCCGCAGATCGATTGGAGACGACAGGTATTCGTCGCCTTCGAAAACGGCAATCCGTGCATCTTCGCTAAGCGAAACCATCGTGTCGAATCCTTCGAGTTGGGC
>JAEWME010000227.1 GCA_023393265.1 Bacteroidota bacterium
GTGGATAAAGGATGTTTTTGAGAAGGAAAAGCTGGCAAAACAGATGGAGTCTCAACAGTTGATGAATCGAAGTTTTTATCGTCAGAATGAAAGTCGGTTTGGGTTAAGCCAGCAACAGCAGGGAGCAGGATGGTATTTTTACAGTCCGACGACAGTTGCTTACGGAAAGGTTGAATTTGAGCGGTTGTGGGGCAAACGAAAGCTGGAAGATAACTGGCGCCGGTCGGACAAACGAACTGTAAGCGAGGAAGAAGACGAAGGAGAACAGGATTCGGTGTTAACCACGGGGCCCGCTGTGAAAAAAATCACCGATCCGAAGAACCGGGAATTTTACACACAAAATCTCCCTATCAACGATTCGTTACTGGCGCAGTCGCATTTGCGTATTCGTACAGCATTGTATAACGAAGGGCGCATTTTTAAAACCGACTTCAACGATATTCCGCGATCGATAGAAGCTTTTGAGGATTTGAATAAACGCTATCCGGATAATACCTATACGCTTTCGTCGTGGTTCGAACTCTGGGACTTGTACACCAAGGAAAATAATCAGGAAAAAGCTGACTATTATAAAAGTCAGGTGGTGGCAAGGTTCCCCGACTCGAAGTATGCCAAATACCTGCTCAACCCCAATTATTTCATCGAATTGGAAGAGCGGGCCGACAGTGTCAACAGGCTTTATCATCAGGCATTTCTCGATTTCAGGAGTGGAAAATATGCCGATGCAGGTAAAATTACCGACCAGATTATGGCCATGAACCCTGACAGCACATTGGTGCCAAAGGTGAAATTTATTCAGACGATTGCACAGGGAACTGCTTCGGGTCGCGAGGTCTTTGGGCAGTTGCTCACAGGTTATATTGGTACTTATCCAAAGGCAGAACCAAAAGCTTTGGCCGAAAAGATACTGAAGCTGATTCAGGATAGTTCGCTTGTCGACTATCAGAAACTTGTCGCTTCAGGCTACCTGAATGATCAGATTCAGAACAGGGAATTGCTGATCAATAAGGAAAAAGAGGCAGACGAATTTCAGGGTAAATTCTCGTACGACGAAGAGTTGTTGCATTATTATGTGATTGCTTACCCGAAAACGGCTGCTGTTGACCTGAACCGGCTGAAATTCGATATTGCCAACTACAACATCGACCATTATACCAAATATGATTTCGATGTGGAGATGCAAAATCTAAACTCGAACAGCTCGCTTTTAATCGTGCGTTCGCTTACTGATAAAGAACAGGCTTTGATTTACTTCAGGTCAATCATCAAAAAACGTGAGGTATTTGAAGCGCTTAAAGACGTTAAGTATGTGAATTTCGTGGTTTCGTCGACCAACTTCAGACAAATTACATCTGACAAAGACTATGCGGAATACCTGAAGTTCTTCATGAAAAATTATAGTCAGTTTATTACCAATGATTTCTCGGACGAACTTGCACCCGAGCCTGAAGAGTTGATTGCCAAGGCTGAAAAAGAAGAACGAGAGTTGCAGGAAAAAGGAACCTACGTGGATGTAGCTCCTACGGGAGATGGCCTGGATATTTATTCCGATCCGGATAAAGGTATTCAGAATTTCGTTATTGCAGTGTCTGGCTCGTCGGTGAATCTGAAACCTGTTATTGCAGCTTTCGGCGCACACAACCGCGACCAGTTCAGAACCAGCGACCTTTCAGTGAAACAGACTCAGTTCCCCGGATACCAGTTGATGGTGGTGAGTTCGTTTAAGACCAAAGCTGATGCAATTGCGTATTTCACGAAAACGCTGGCAAATCGTAAACTTTTCAAAAGTCTCGATACCCTGAGTTACCGAAATTTCGTCATCACTGATGCCAACCTGAAAAAACTGATTGAAACGCAGAAACTTGGTGAGTATCAGAATTTCTTCAAAATAAAATATATCAATGGTGGCAGTGCTCCGGTTGGAGAAACAAAATCGGGATATTCTGGACCATATAGCACCAACACTGCCGGCGTCCAGTCGTATCTACTCGTTGTTCCTAAGGAAGAAGTTAATCAGGAGCGACTGGTAGCTGCTATCAACGCTTTTAATCAGCGAAGTTATGCCGGCAAACCATTGAAGGTTTCTGCCTCAATGCTTGATGATTTCAGGCTGATAGTAAAAGTGGAAGGGCTCGCCGACAAGACATCTGCTTTGGCTTATCTGCGTGCCATTGCTCAGGACGATCAGGTTTTTGGCCCGATGCAGAATGCCAATTACCGTAATTTTGTTATCACGCCGGAAAACGAAGCCATTTTCCTAAAGAGTAAAAATATACTCACTTACATGGATTTCTACAAGCAATTCTACCTGAAGTAGATAGAAGCAGTCCATGAGTTAAATTTTGTTAAGCCAGTAATTTTACTGAATTCCAGTTGTTTTGTAAATGAGGGAAGCTGCTTCCGTATTAAAAATTTAACGACTTCAGAAGCTGCGCCCAATTCAGTAAATTTGAAAACGAACAATTAAAACTGATCATTTGAAAAAGACAAAAATACTTTGGACCGACGACGAAATTGATTCGTTAAGGGCTCACATCATTTTTCTTCAGGAAAAAGGGTTCGATGTAGTTACAGCCAACAATGGCAGCGACGCGATAGAGTTGGTGAAGGACTCGTTTTTCGACATCATCTTTCTCGACGAAAATATGCCCGGGCTGAGTGGTTTGCAGACGCTAAACGAAATTAAAACCATAGAGCCAAATGTGCCGGTGGTGATGATTACAAAAAGTGAGGAGGAAAATATCATGGACGAGGCAATTGGCTCGAAAATGGCTGATTACCTGATCAAACCTGTCAACCCAAACCAGATTCTGCTTACGATCAAAAGGAATGTCGAGCAGCGAAGACTGGTAACTGAGAGAACTACTTCGGCATATCAAAGCGAGTTCTCGAAAATTGGTATGCAACTGAGCGATGGACTTACTTTTGATGAATGGGTTGAGATTTACAAACGACTGGTTTTCTGGGAGCTGGAACTGAGCACATCGGAAGACTCTGGTATGAACGAAGTGCTTCAGATGCAAAAGTCGGAGGCCAACAACATGTTCGCTCGTTTCATAAGGGCCAATTACCAGTCGTGGTTTGGTAATCGCCAGAGTGAGCGGCCAATGATTTCTCCTGAAATTTTCAGGAAGAAAATCATTCCGATTGTAGACCAGGGAAGTAAGGTGTTTGTTTTGGTTATCGACAATTTACGATACGATCAGTACCGGGTGCTATCTGCCGTTTTGAATAACTATTTCAACGTAGAGGAAGAAGGCTTGTATTGCAGCATTTTGCCAACAGCAACTATGTATGCCCGCAACGCCATGTTTGCAGGGCTGATGCCTTCGGAAATAGAAAAACTGTATCCCGAATACTGGGAAGATGACGATAACGAAGGGCATAAAAACCGATTCGAACAGGAACTGTTGCAAAAACAGTTGACCCGCTTGGGCCGCAACTTTAAGCTTTTTTTTGAAAAGATTACAAGCATCAAAAGCGGCAAAAAAATGACCGATTACCTGGGGAATATTTTACAAAGTGACCTTTCGGTAATGGTATTCAACTTTGTTGATATGATTTCACATGCGCGGACAGAGATGGACATGATTAAAGAACTGGCGGCTGATGAGGCAGCTTACCGTTCGCTGACCCTGAGTTGGTTCAATCATTCCTCCTTGCTTGATTTGCTTCGGCTCCTGGCTGAAAACCGGGTGAAGGTTGTTTTGACAACAGATCATGGTGCAATTCGTGTCGACAATGCGCAAAAAGTTATAGGGGACCGTGAAACAAATACTAATTTGCGTTATAAGCTGGGTCGTAACCTGAATTACAAATCGAAAGCTATTTACGATATAAAAAATCCGGCGAGCATTTATTTACCATCGCGCAATGTAAGCACCAGTTATATTTTTGCAACAAACACGGATTTCTTTGCTTATCCGAACAATTACAATCACTATGCGCAATATTATCGAAATACATTTCAGCATGGTGGTATTTCGCTCGAAGAGATGATTATTCCGCTTATAACGCTGCGCCCGAAAGGATAGAAGCCTATTTTTTCTCGGCTTCCCCGATTTTGTTATCGCGTATTTGCTGATATTGTTTGTTGGCAAAGACAAACTCCTGAAGTTTATGGTTTTCAGCATAAAGGATTTCCTTGCTGTTGCCTTCCCAGCACATTTCTCCTTCTGAAATGAAAAGGATGTTATCGCCAATTTCCATTACCGAATTCATGTCATGCGTGTTGATGATGGTAGTAATCTGGAAATCAACTGTGATTGAATGAATCAGTTCATCAATCACTTTCGATGTTTCCGGGTCGAGCCCCGAGTTTGGTTCGTCGCAGAAAAGGTATTTGGGATTCATCACGATGGCCCGCGCAATGGCTACTCGTTTTTGCATCCCTCCTGAAATTTCGGATGGGTACATTTTGTTGGCATCGGTAATGTTGACCCGGTCGAGGCAATAATTGACGCGCTTTTGTTTTTCGGCGCTGCTCATATTCGAAAACATATCGAGCGGGAAACGAACATTTTCTTCTACCCGTAGCGAATCGAACAAAGCTCCTCCCTGGAAAACCATACCCATTTCCTGCCTGAGTCTTTTGCGTTGCTTCAGGTTCATGGTTGTAAAGTCGCGGTCGTCGTAGAAAATCTTACCGCTGTCAACTTCGTGCAATCCAACAATCGATTTGAGCAAAACTGTTTTTCCCGAACCACTTCGCCCAATAATCAGGTTGGTTTTTCCCTGGCTAAATTCTTTGGTAATGTTTTTCAGAACAACCTTTTGTTCGAAAGATTTATATATGTTTTCTATGCGGATCATTTAAAGCAGCAATTGGGTTAAAATAAGGTCCCAGACCAGAATCATGATATTGGTATTAACTACCGCGCGGGTGCTGGCTGATCCAACGTCGAATGCGCCGCCCTCAACGGTATAGCCCCAGAATGCAGAAATGGAAGCAATCAGGAACCCAAAAAAGAGGCATTTGATCAGCGAGAACGTCACATAATAAGGGTTGAAAGTATATTGAATGCCATTGAGGTAGTCGCTGGCAGTTACAGCTCCCACCGCCGGGCCTACAATTAATCCTCCGATTAGTCCGAAAAAGACGCTGAGAATGTACAGCAGCGGAAACATCAAAACAACAGCAATGATTTTGGGAAGTATCAGGTAGCTGGCCGAATTAACACCCATAATTTCAAGTGAGTCAACTTGCTCGGTCACTTTCATGCTTCCAATTTCAGAAGTGATGTTGGCGCCTATTTTCCCGGCCATGATGAGACCCAAAATAGTCGACGAAAATTCGAGGATCAGTGCGTCGCGATTTCCAAGACCGATCAAGGTTGTCGGAAGCAATGGGTTAATCAGGTTATAGGCAACCTGTAATGTCATAATTCCGCCCATAAAAATGGAGATAACTACCACGATGCCGACCGATTGTATTCCCAGTTTTTCTATTTCGTTGAAGGTTTGCCTGATGTAAAGGCTGTGTCTTTCAGGTTTACTGAAAACCCTCTTCATCAAGGCGAAATACCTTCCGGTTTGTTCAAAAATATTCATTCAAATACCTGTTTTATAACTTCTGAATAAAATCTTAATTGTGTACGCGGCTTGCAATGAATTTATTATCAGTTTTTTATCGACCTGATATTTGCATTGTCCGTTATTTATGGCTGCTGATAAAGTTATAAATATTCCAAAACACTTTTTTTTCGGCACTGTTTTAATTTTAATTTCATTATTTTGATAAAAGATATCGCGTAAGTTGGTTTCATGAAATCTTGATCGAGATACCAGCGAAGATTCTTTAATAACGCCAAAACATTCAGAAATGCCCAACACCTACTGTGTTATTATGGCCGGCGGACTTGGAACCCGCTTCTGGCCCCTTAGCAAAAGCTTAGCCCCCAAACAATTTATAGATATTGTTGGCTCCGGTAGGACATTGATTCAACAGACGTACGAGCGTTTTGCCAAAATATGCCCGAAAGAGAACATTTTTGTTGTTACCAGTGTCGATTATAAAGAACTGGTGATGCAGCAGCTTGTCGGCATTGACGAATCGCGGGTGTTAACCGAACCTTTGCGCCGGAATACCGCGCCCTGCATTGCCTATGCCAGTTATAAAATAAAGAACATCGATCCTGAAGCCAATATAATTGTGGCGCCGTCGGACCACTTTATTCAGAATGAAGACGTTTTTTTGTCTGAAATTAGTAAAGGGCTTGAGTTTGTTGCTGAAAATGATGCGCTGCTTACACTTGGAATCACTCCTAACAGGCCAGAAACAGGTTTTGGATACATTCAGGTTGACAGACCACACTTCACACCTTCAGCCCAGAATTTATATGAGGTAAAGACATTTACTGAAAAGCCGGGAATTGATTTGGCCCGAATTTTTGTCGAAAGCGGAGAGTTCTTCTGGAATTCCGGAATTTTCATCTGGTCGCTCAAATCGATTCTTTCGGCGTTCGAAAGTCATTTGAGCGATGTGGCTGAATTATTCGGGAAAGGACAAAAGTTGTATGGGACGTCCAACGAGGTAGCTTTCCTGAATAAAACATATTCTGAATGTCAGAATATTTCTATCGACTACGGGATCATGGAAAAAGCATCGAATGTTTTTGTACTTTGCTGCGATTTTGGATGGAGCGATCTGGGAACCTGGGGTTCACTCTACGAAAGTTCGGAAAAAGATGTTGACGGAAATGCGGTGAAAGGAGAGAACATCATGCTTTACGGTACCACTAACTGCATTGTAAATATGCCCAAAGACAAGCTGGTTGTTATTCAGGGACTGGACGACTACATTGTGGTTGAATCAGAAGGCACTTTGCTGATTTGCCGGAAAGAAGATGAGCAGCAAATCCGTCAGTTCGTGAATGATGTCAGGATGAATAAAGGTGAGTACTTTATTTAGAAGGCGGACTATTCGTAATAAACTGGTTTGAAGGTGCTCCTTACACAACGGAATCCGATATACGATTTGGCAGAGTCCTGATATTCGTAGCTTCTTGTAGATACCTGAAGATAATAGGCAATGTCTTTCCATGAACCACCACGGATCACTTTTCTTTTCATTGCCGGAGGATCGTCTGGTCGTGCGTTGTATTGAAAATCAGGGCTAAAATCATTCATGATTTCGTAGCCTGATTCGTCGAAAGCATTTGAAGTCCATTCTGCAACATTGCCCGCCATATCATATAATCCATAAGAATTCGGGAGGAAATTGGCTACGCGAAGTGTCGTTACTCCGTGCTGATTGTCAGAAGTGTAATTACCGCGCATGGGTTTGAAGTTTGCGATGAAACTTCCTTCGCTGTTCCTGGTGTAATAACTGCCCCAGGGGAAAACGGTCATTTGGTGACCACCGCGTGCAGCATATTCCCATTCAACTTCCGAAGGCAACCGGTAGTCCATCACACCCGGGCTTTTAAGCGATTCCTGAAAAGTATTCATTTGTTTGGTCCGCCAGTTACAGAACGCTTTTGCCTGAGCCCAGGTGATCCCCACCACAGGGTAATCGTCGTAAGCTACGTGTGAGAAATATTTTTCAGTCAGCGGCTCGTTGTATGCGAAAGTATAGTCGCGCATCCAAACCAGGGTATCAGGATAAACCGGAGTCGACTCGTGCATGATAAAGGACGAGCGGTTCTGGATGGCATTTTCTTTTCCGGAGGCATCGGTTACAGTGCCGTTGTAGCTTTGTGTTTCGTAATTGTAGCTGTTCGCGCGCTTGGCTGCCTGTTTGTAATCAACCCAGTAGTATTCATATCGAAGTTTGCGGGCGTCAATTTCCTTGCGGGCAAAAAACCGTTCGTTTTCTGGAATAAATATGGGTTCAAGGGCAGTCTGATAATCTGGATTCTTCCATTCAATAGGTTCCATCCAGTTCAGGTGTGGATTTTCAATCAGGTCTCCTTTTTTCCCTTCCGAAACCAGGAACTCGGGATACGATTCAGACAACAGTTGCCGGGCAATGGAGTCGCGCACCCAGTAGACGAACTGACGATATTCGTTGTTTGTAATTTCAGTATCGTCCATCCAGAATGAGGGAACAGAAA
>JAEWME010000242.1 GCA_023393265.1 Bacteroidota bacterium
ATTCCTTTTGGGCTGCTTACTTTGTAGGTCAGCTTGGCAGTTTGCTGAATGAGATCAGCCTGGTAAATATATCCGAGATCGTTGAAATCAACTCCAGGCGACCGCCAGTTGAGTGACGCAACAGCCCTGAATTTTCCACTTCGTTTACCGCCGCTCATGTATCCGCCCCAGCCATTCAGGCTCGTTCTGTCCGGATCAAAGTCCAGGTAATCGGCATCTGTTCGCTGATAGTAATGCACCGAAGATGTCTGCAAACGCGAGATTGCAGCTTTATCGCCCTGGATATCTGTATAAAAACCTTTAAAGTCTATGTAATACTTACGCTTTTTCCAGTTGTGCTCAAAATCAATTCCGGCAACAGTGGCAGATTTCGGCAAAAACTTCAGTTGATCATCATTAATGCTTCTCATCGTGGAAGTTACCATACCGCCAAGAACCGTATTTCCCCTGTTAAAATCCTGTTTCAACCTACCTACCATGTAGTTTGTAAATGGCTCGATCGTCATTTTTTTGATCGGATTTCCATCATAGATTCCATCAGTAAAACTTGCGCTTTCCTTATCAGTAAAACTCTGGACAAATCCCATCGACAGTCCTTTTTTTGTTTTACCTGTAAATTTAAGTGCACTCAAAATGGTTGTGTTTTCAGGAATAGAAACTTTTGAAGCTTCAACATCATCAACTTCAGCAGGGCTGGATGGTTCGTGCCCAATCCTACGGCTGTAATATAAGATGTCGTTACTGCCTATTGAGTAATCCAAAATCGTATTTCCTTCCAGAAAAAAGGGACGTTTTTCGTCGTTGAAAACTTCGTATGAGGTAAGGTTCAGCACAGAGGGATCGGCTTCTACCTGGCCAAAGTCAGGATTAATGGCATAGTCGAGCGTAATTCCGGAATTGAGCCTTATTTTTCCATCCAAGCCCGCGCCAAACTTAACTTTATCCTGATCAGCGTCAGGACGAAATTTCGTGCTAACATACGGAAGAAATTCATAATTTGTTTTTGGTTTTATGCCTTCAATTCCCTTCAATTCGCCAAATAAATAAACCATTGCCGGGGCGTCAACCGGGATCAGTTTCCATTGGCTGTTTTCGTTATAGCGATCAATCCAGCGCCACACATGGAGCCCCCATACCTGTTCCTTTCCCGGCGCAAACCGGATTTGGCTGAACGGAATCTGCATCTCCGCAGTCCAGACTGTATCATACACTTCAGCTTTTGCATCCCAAACAGCATCCCAGTTATAATCCAGATCGTAAGCACCCAAATGAACCATATCAATTTTTTGTCCTGCTGCAGTTACATTAAATTCATAGGCTGTTTGCCTGTCGTGATACGAGTCGAATGCGATTCCAACGATGTCACCGGCACCTTCATCAACATCTCTACGGCTCAAAATGGGCCTGATTTTCCCTGGTCCCAAATCATGACATCGGAAAGCCACATAGATATTGTTATTGTCGTACAGTATTTTAATGTCGGTATTTTGAGATGGCGATTTACCCTGCACAGGTATTTGTTGAACAAATTGCCCCGTCCATTGTCCTTTCTCCCAGCAAGCGTCATTCAGGCGTCCGTCAATTTTGGGACGTTTGTCGGTTTTCGAAGCAAAATAGACACGATTTTGTCCGGCCAGGCGATTGACCGTTGAGTCGGATGAAAGATTATAAGTACCGGAATTTTGAGAAAAAGCAGAACCTACACCAACAATGACTATCAAAAAAGAAAGTACAGGGCGAAAAATCATAAATTCAGTTTAAAGGCTAACAAATATATGCCAAAATATTCATACGTGTATATGTTAATTGGTATTTTTTTCATAAAAATGGTTTCATTTTTACAAACAATTCGTACTTTCTACGGTTTTAAAGCGGGGTAAAATGAAATAAACACATAATTTATCGAAATTTCATTATAAATTATCTATGCAAAAGATTAAAAAGATTCTAGTTGCAAACCGCGGTGAAATAGCGATCCGAATCATGCGAACCTGTCGTGAAATGGGTATTTCGACTGTTGCAGTATTCTCAGATGCCGACCGCACTTCGATGCACGTAAGATATGCCGACGAGGCGTATCACATAGGTGCTTCTCCCTCCACCGAAAGTTATTTAAATGCCGATAAAATTATCGAAGTGGCAAAAAAAACAAAAGCTGACGCCATTCACCCGGGCTACGGTTTTTTGTCTGAAAACAGTGCTTTTTCACGAAAATGCGCTGAAAACGGGATCAAGTTCATTGGTCCTTCTCCTGAAGTGATTGAACAAATGGGCAACAAAATCAAGGCCCGTCTGACCATGATTGCTGCCGGAGTTCCGGTTGTACCAGGCACAACGGAAAGTGTCAAAACCGAAAAAGATGCCATTGACACCATTAAAGAGGTTGGGTTACCGGTAATGGTGAAGGCTGCAGCCGGTGGTGGCGGCAAAGGAATGAGACTGATTAATGAAGAAAAGGATATTGTCTCCATGGTTCGGTCGGCCCGGTCAGAAGCTAAGTCATCATTTGGCGACGATTCGGTTTACATCGAGAAATACATTTCTTCACCACACCATATCGAATTTCAGGTTTTGGGTGATCAGCATGGAAACTTTCTCCATTTGTTCGAACGCGAATGCTCGGTACAGCGTCGTCACCAGAAGATGATAGAAGAAACACCATCGCCGCTGATGACTCCGGAGTTAAGGGAAAAGATGGGAAAATATGCTGTCGAAGCTGCCCGTGCAGTAAACTATGAAGGTGCCGGAACCATCGAATTTCTGGTCGATAACAGCCATAATTTCTATTTTCTTGAAATGAACACCCGCCTTCAGGTGGAACATCCAATTACTGAACGTGTAACGGGCATCGATCTGGTGAAACAGCAAATTTTAATTGCAGAAGGTAAACCACTTGCAATTACACAGGACAAGCTGAAACAATCGGGCCATGCAATCGAATGCCGTATATACGCTGAAGACTCAGACAATAATTTCATGCCAAACCCTGGGAAGATTTACAACATCACTCAACCGCTTGGGCTAGGTGTGCGCACAGATGGCTATGTTTACGAAGGCTATGAAATTCCGATTTACTACGATTCAATGATCTCGAAACTGATTGTTTGGGCTGAAAACCGCATCGAAGCCATTGAACGAATGAAACGCGCTCTGTACGAATACAAAATTACAGGTGTGAAGACCTCGATCAAATTTTTAGAAAGAATCATGGATACAGAAGACTTCAGGAGCGGAAATTATGACACCAATTTCATCGAGAAGAACAAGGAAATCTTGCTCGACGAGGCAAAGTGTCCTTCAGAATGTGAAGATATGGTCATTATTGCTTCCTACATCGAATACCTCGACCGGTTAAACATCTCCCAGACTTCGAAAGAAATGTTTCCGGCTCAAAACCGCTGGAAAAAATACACTTATCAAAAAAACTTTGAACGTTTATAATCCCCCGATAATTTATGTCAGTAGAAATCAGACTCGACAAAAGAATTGCCTCAGTTGAAATTCTGAAACAATTCGAAAATCTGCTTGAGATCAGAGTCGACGATAAAATTTACCAGGTCGACCTGATGCACAACGACGAAGGAATCTTTTCGATACTCGAAAGCGGTCGTTCCTTCAATATCGAACTTGTTCCTCAGACAAAACCGAAGTATTACACCGCCTACACGCTATACAGTACCTACGAAGTTGAAGTGATTGACGCGGAGTCGCGCTATCGCCGCAACAGATCGAATGCAGCACAGCTTACTTCGGAAAACAACATTTCGTCGCCAATGCCCGGCAAAGTGGTGAAAATACCCGTTAAGGTGGGCGATGAAGTAAAAAAAGGTGACACTGTAATTACCATTTCTGCCATGAAAATGGAGAGTGAATATAAATCGCCTATTGATGGAAAAATTGCCAGAATCCACGTTCAGGAAGGGAGCACCATCGATGCCAATCAGGTTTTAATTGAAATTGAATAAATCAGCATTAACTATGGATTTAAAAGCCAAATTTGAACAGTTCGAGGCCCTGAACAGAGAGGCTGAACTGGGCGGAGGAGTTGACAGAATTAACAAACAGCATAGCGGCGGAAAGAAAACAGCCCGCGAAAGAATCGAGTTACTACTTGATCCGGGATCATTCAATGAGATCGACAAAATGGTGACTCACAGGGCCACCGACTTCGGTATAGACAAGCAAAAATTCCCGGGCGACGGACTTGTCTCCGGATATGGAAGAATCGAAGGCCGACTTGTCTATGTTTTTGCACAGGATTTCACTGTTTTCGGTGGTACCCTGAGCAGAACCAATGCCGACAAAATCCTGAAACTTCAGGAGCTGGCAGTTAAAATGGGTGCCCCGCTTATCGGACTAAACGATTCGGGAGGCGCACGCATTCAGGAAGGCGTTGAAAGTTTGGCAGGTTATGCCGATATTTTCTATAACAACGTGATTTGCTCCGGTGTAATTCCACAAATCAGCGCCATCATGGGGCCATGCGCAGGTGGAGCCGTTTATTCGCCCGCGCTAACCGACTTCATTTTTATGGTGGAGAAAACAAGCCACATGTTTGTTACCGGACCCGAAGTAATTAAGACGGTAACGCACGAAGATGTTTCGAAAGAGGATCTGGGCGGTGCCGTGACTCACGCATCGAAAAGTGGTGTAGCACATTTTACCGGAAGCGACGAAGAACAAACCCTGATGATGGTCCGCGAGTTGTTGAGCTTTATACCGTCGAACAACATGGAAGAACCGCCGATGAAAATTTCAACCGATCCTGAAAACCGGGTCGATGCTTCACTCAACCAGGTTGTTCCGGTTGATCCGAACAAGCCGTACGACATCAAAGACATTATCCTGAAGGTAATTGATGATGAGCATTTCCTTGAAGTTCAACCGCATTATGCACAAAATATCGTGATTGGATTTGCCCGCATGGCTGGGAAACCAGTCGGAATTGTGGCCAATCAGCCCGCTCATCTGGCAGGCGTTCTCGACATCAATTCATCGTCGAAAGCTGCGCGTTTTGTGCGCTTCTGCGACGCCTTCAATATTCCGTTGATCACTTTCGTGGATGTACCCGGATTTTTGCCCGGAACGGCACAGGAGTTTGGCGGAATCATCAAGCATGGAGCAAAACTTTTGTATGCTTTTGCTGAAGCCACCGTCCCTAAAATTACGGTTATCACGAGAAAAGCTTATGGTGGTGCTTATGACGTGATGTCGAGCAAACACATCGGAGCCGATGTTAACCTGGCTTATCCGACAGCAGAAATTGCGGTAATGGGCCCCGAAGGGGCAATTAATATTCTATATCGCGGGAAACTCAGCGACGAAGAAAAAGCTGCCGCCGTTCAGGAATACAGGGATAAATTTGCCAATCCTTACCGGGCTGCTTCGCTGGGATATGTCGACGAGATTATTTTACCGCAGGATACCCGCTACAAAATCATTCAGGCTTTGAACATGACGCACAACAAGCGCAAATCAAACCTGCCTAGAAAGCACGGAAATATTCCGTTGTAATATCAGGATAATAGTCGGCGGAGAGCAAATGGAACAATCCGAAGAAATGGTTCGTACATAGATCAAACTAAAGCATAAGGAGGTGAGTTATGGAAAAACAATTTCAACATCTGAGAACTTACCATATTATTCTGGTTGCCGTTTTTTTCCTGCTTGGATTGACCATGATTTTTGCACTGACAGGATTGATGCGGCTGGCAGGTTTTGCCCTGATATTGATTTCGCTCGGATATTTTGCAAGTTTGCTATTTCAGTTTCGTGGAAAATCAGACAATCAGTATAAAAGCCTGACGCGCGAACAAATTTTAAGACATCAGCACAAACGATAGAAAGAGCCGGAATTTCCGGCTCTTTTCTTTTATTCAGGTGTTGTAATTTCAGAAACGTTTTTTCGACCAATTGGCTGAAAACAGATACAATTACAACAATGAACAGAAC
>JAEWME010000246.1 GCA_023393265.1 Bacteroidota bacterium
ATTCTGGAGAACCAGCTATAGCCGCCTGTCGCTTTACAGCAGCATCGATGCGGCGTGTTTTTATTAACTGATTTATCGGGATGCTGACTTTTTCGAGAAGAAAAAGAATGGCATTTCTGCAACCCAACAGTTTAGCACTTAATGGCCCTTTGCGGTTCTATATATAAGCGGTTGATCCTGATGTTTATACTGCCTGTTTTGGCGATGGCTTCTGCTATGGCTCAGGGCGGTGTGTCTGTTTTTGTTGGCGAAACGAAAACCTATCAGGTAGAAAACCATGCCGGAAGTTTATACTTCTGGACCATATATAACGAACCGACATTCAGCAAACCTGCAACAAATGCTGAGATAAGAATTGTATCAGGTGAAAACAGTTCGACGATCACGATCACCTGGCTCGAAACCGGAACATATTACCCAACGGTTGTCGAAACCAACCTGGAAGGCTGCACCAATAAAAAAGCAATGGCCATTAGTGTCCGTGAGGCGGAGATCCCTTTGCCGGTTGCCAGAATATCGAACCCAACCGTCACGATAGATAATCTTCAATACATCATGGCTACCTCGTGTCGTCCGCTGCTGATTGATGCAAGTTCGAGTACCGGAGAAGGACTGACTTTCCTTTGGGAGCCTTCAGTTTATATTGATAACCCGACCAGCCCAACTCCAACTTTCACACCGGGAGTAACCACGACTTACCAGTTAATGGTTACCGACGTATATGGAAACTCGAATACTTTGCCGGTCGGAATTATGGTGGCTCCTGTTGTAAAAGCTGAAGCAGGAGAAGATGTATTTATCCGCGCTGGACAGCAAGGACTGCTCGATGCCTCGGCAAGCACAGGAAAAGGATTGGCCTATTTATGGACAACCCAAAACGGACATATCGTCGATGGAAATACAACGAAAAATCCAGTTGTTGATATGGCCGGGAGGTACTATCTCACCGTGACCGATCTGGACGGATGTTCCGACATCGATTCGGTTATGGTCAACCTGTACACGCAAGCAACCAGGGATACGATTAAAACAAAAATTAATTTCGCATTCGATTTCAACGTATTGGCCAACGATATACCACGCCAAAACCTCGATCCTTCGACGCTTCGAATTGTCGATCCGCCGGAAAACGGTATTGCGATGGTTGTTGCCGACTCTGTTATTTCGTACCAGCCCAACGAATATTTTGTTGGCTCCGATGCTTTCATCTATTCAATTTGCGATTACTATCAGCATTGCGACCAGGCTTCGGTACTCGTTATTGTTAACGATAATGCGTTCTTCATTCCCGAAGCGTTCTCGCCAAATGGCGACGGCATAAACGACAAATTCGAGATACTGGGTATCGCCAAATACAAAAATATTGAGATCGAGATTTTTAACAGATGGGGAAATATTGTCTACCAATCGAAGAACTACGGAGAAGGACCTGGCAGAGAAGGCTTTTGGGATGGGACAGCCCGCTCCGGATTGAGAATTGGTTCTGGCCCTGTTCCTTCAGGAACCTATTTCTATGTTCTCAGGCTCGACAGTAAAGAGAAAATAAACGGTTCAATCTACCTCGACAGATAGGCCGGTTGACGATAAAAATTAAATCAGGAAAAACTGATTAAAAGATATTTTAAAGGAACTAAAGAATGAATAATTGAGGAAACATCGCTACATATCACTTTTGGAACGTCTGTTCTCCGGAATCACGCTGATGATCGGGTTGATGTTTTTATCTGCCACGTCATTTGCTCAACAGGACCCGATGTATACTCAATACATGGAAAACCTGCAGACCATAAATCCGGCCTATGCAGGATCAAAAGAAATGCTCAGCCTGATGCTTGTTGCCCGCAACCAATGGGTGTCGCTGCCCGATGCACCCGACACGCGTTCAATAGCCATGCACACACCGGTTAAAGGAACACAGATGGGAATTGGAGCCTCGTTGCTTCGCGACAAAGTTGGACCGGTAACTCAAACCGGATTTTATGTCGACTACTCGTACCGTTTAAATCTTGCCAACGAACACACGCTGGCGCTGGGCCTCAAAGGGGGTGTAAATTTCTACGATGCGAATGTTTCCGACCTTACAACAGTCGACCCCAATGACCCTGTTTTTGCAGACGACATCAACAGGAGATTCTTACCAAACTTTGGCGTGGGCGCATTTTTCTACTCCAACAAATACTATTTGGGACTCTCATTCCCGAAATTAATTGAGAATACAATTAACAAAAACAGCGTTTCCAGCCAGACAATCAGCAAGGAACAGATGCACGTATTTTTTATGGGAGGGTATGTTTTTGATGTAAATAGAATTCTTAAATTTAAACCATCCTTTTTAACTAAATATGTTCACAATGCGCCAATGTCGCTTGATGTAAACGGAACATTCATGTTTTACGAACGTCTTTGGTTGGGAGCGATGTACAGAATGGGTGACTCGTTTGGCGGACTTTTACAATTGCAGGTAACCAACCAACTCAAAATCGGATACTCATACGACTACCCGATCAACAAGCTGGGAGCCTATAATAACGGGACGCACGAGATTTTGGTGAGTTTTGATTTTAACTTCGGAAGTGGCAGGGTAAGATCACCGAGATATTTCTAATAAAACGTTATTCTTCTTTGATGACAAGGACTTCATACATATTTCTTTTTGGAATCATACTGAGTTTCTTGTACCCCCGTGAAAGTTTTGCTCAGAAGCTAACCGTAAAACTGGCAGATAAGAGCTTCGACGAATTTGCTTATATCGAAGCTATTGGCCTTTACGAATATGCCTACGAAAGGGATACCACCGACAACTACGTGGTAAAGCGGCTTGCCGATGCCAACCGAAATGTGGGGAATACCGAAGAAGTTGAAAAATGGCTCAAAAAATTAATTGACCGTCAGGTTGCCGAACCGGAAGACTTATTCAATTATTCTCAGTCGCTGAAAAGCAACGGGAAATACCTGATGGCTGAACAATGGCTGAAGGAATACTCGGAGCTCCGTCCCGACGACGGAAGGGTAAACATACAGGTGTCGCTCCTCGAATACATTCAGTTTCTCATGCGCGATTCGGCCAACTACGAAATCATGAACACGGCCATCAATACGATTGGCTCCGAAATGGGACCCGCTTTTTATAAAGACGAACTTGTTTTTTCATCCACATCCATCGGAACCAAACCCGGTGCCACATATAAATGGAATGAACTTCCGTATTTGCACATGTATTCGGCGAAAATCGGCCCTTATGGCGATCTCTCGTCTCCCAAGCCTTTTGCGCCAAAACTAAAAACTTCCTACCACGACGGCCCAGTCTCGATTGACGAAAAAAGAGGAGCCATTTATTTCACCCGCAACAACACCGTGAAAGGTAAAACTTCTAAAAGCCGCGACGGGGTAGTCAACCTGAAAATATTCGAAGGAAAGCTCGAAAACGACGAGTGGAACCTGACCGGAAGTTTCAGGTATAACAGTGACCAGTATTCGGTTGGACACCCATCGATTGACAAAGCTGGCACCATCCTTTATTTTGCCAGCGACATGCCCGGCGGCTACGGAAAATCCGACATTTATTTCTCGGTATTTTCGAACGGATCGTGGAGCAAACCAATCAACCTGGGACCAAAAATCAATACCGAAGGCAACGAGTTTTTCCCATTTATCAGCTACGAAGGTGTGCTGTACTTTGCCAGCGATGGCCACGGTGGTTTGGGTGGACTCGACATTTATTTTTCAGTTCCAGAGCGAGGCGTTTTTAACAGCATCGAAAACATGGGCGGGCCAACCAACTCGTCGAAAGACGACTTCGGAATTGCGCTCGACTCAACCGGGATGAAAGGCTATTTTGGTTCGAACAGACCCGGAGGAAAAGGAAACGACGACCTATATTTCCTGAAGATCAAACGGGTTCCGGTTATCATCCGTGGCGTGGTGAAAGACCGCGATACCAAAGATATTCTTTCCGATGCTAAAATCTCGGTGATCAACGAAAACGGCGACGTGATTCTCTCCAGCATCACCCGCACCGACGGGCAATTCGAATTTGAAGTGAACAAAGGACAGCAGTATGTGGTGAACGTAACAAAAGAATCGTATAACGAGGCCGAAAAAATAATAGGCACCGCATCGCTGCGACCAAACGACGAGGTTTATTCTGAAATCTTCCTCGAAGAGCAAATTGACGAGTCGGAACTCGGACCAGCGCCCAAAAGCATGGAAGAAGAGAATGGAGAGCCTTTGCAAATTGTTGAGATCGACTACATCAACTACGAACTCGACAAGTCGGATGTCAATTCAGGAGCAGCAAAAATTCTCGACAAGCTCGTGGCGCTGCTGAAAGAATATCCAGACCTTGAAATGCGCATCGAATCGCACACCGATTCGCGGGGCAGCGACGAATACAACATGTTGCTCTCGAAAAAGAGGGCACGTGCAGCTTTCGATTATGTGGTTTCGAAAGGGATCGACCCCGACCGCCTGCTTTACCAGGGATTTGGTGAAACCAAACTGCTCAACCGCTGCGGAAACGGCGTTGATTGCTCCGAAGAAGAACACGAGGTAAACCGACGCTCAATCGTGAAAGTTGTCAGAAAAGGTAATTACAAAGAAAAACGCGGTCAGAAAAACATCTTCTATTTCTGATACAACACACCTAAATTCAGAAAAATAAAGTTTACTCCTGATTTTCAAACAAAGAATCAGCGCCAGCTAAAGCGGATTGTGCTCTTTTCTGAATTCCTGCGGACTTTTGCCGGTTTTGGCTTTAAATATTCGCGAAAAATAGAAGTAAGACTCGAACCCCAGTTCGATTGCAATTTCCTTTACACTTTTCTCAGAAGAAACCAATAAATCTTTGGCTCGTTGTATCCGGAGTGACAAATGATATTGTGTTGGCGAGATGCCAGTGTATTTCCTGAACATCTGCCGAAAATGAGAATAGCCAACATTCAGTTCTTCAGCCAGCTTTTCAATATTAATCGGTTTGTTTACATTCTCGCGGAAATAAAGACAAGCCTTACGAATGGTCCGTTCTATCTCTTTCCCTGCAAATTCCTGGTTACGAACAACCGATAAAATTTTGCTTAACATCAAAATGGTATTGCCAGCCGAAACCTGCTGGTGCCCGCTCTTTTCTTCGCGAATCAGCCGGATTACTTCGAAAAATAAACTAAGCAGGCTCTCCTGAAAACCCACATAAATAACAGGTTTTGCAGCCTGAAAAAATCCCTCGCTCAAAAGACTGGAGCAAAAATCACCGTTGAAGCCAATGTAGTGTTCGTTCCAGCCCTTTTCTATATCAGGACGGTAACGGTGCCAAACGCCTGGTCTCAATATCAGGATGGAACCAGGCCCAACAGCAAATTGCCCGTCAGCAGTTTCAATGCTACCCGAGCCCTCTGTAATGTAATTAATCTGGTACTCCTGAAGCACACGCCCTTTTTCCCAGGTGAAGAAATAACCGCTCGGATGTTCCCTCGGCGGATAGACAATCGATGGAGGTATCCGGGCATAACCGACAACAGTGAGGTAAAGCCCCCAATCGCGGTCTGGCTGGCCCGCCGCAATATATTTTACAAACGATTCATCCATTCTGGGGTAATGTCATTTTGTGCAAATTAAGAATCATTTTACACATTGATTAAGGCTAAATACTCCGTATTTTTGTACTTACGAAATTATAAAATTCTGTCAGAATAGATAAAACACTTTCTTTCCTGATGTGGATTTTCTGATTTCAAGCTTGCCGGACATTCCAAAAAAACAGGAAGGATGGCAGGCTGGCTTTATCTCTTTAAACTTAACTAAACTGGACTATGAATGCTTTACTGGGTGTAATTTTTCATTCGATTGGCGGGTTTGCCTCAGGCAGTTTTTACATGCCTTTCAACAAAGTGAAAGAATGGGCATGGGAAAGTTACTGGATTGTTGGCGGCCTTTTCTCCTGGCTAATCGTTCCTCCAATTGCTGCCTACCTCACAATTCCCGGATTCGCCGAAATTATTGCAGGCGCCACAGGCACTGTTTTGCTTTTCACTTTCCTGATGGGACTTTTGTGGGGAATAGGCGGATTAACCTACGGCCTTGGCGTGAGATACCTGGGCATGTCGCTCGGGAACTCCGTCACCCTGGGGTTTTGTGCTGCTTTTGGAGCAATCGTACCTTCCATCTATTACACACTCAATCCAACTTCGGGCAAAGTGTCGTTCACCGATATGCTTGCCACTTCAGGAGGGCAACTGGTTTTACTTGGCGTATTGGTTTGTCTCGTGGGCATTGCCATTTCAGGAAAAGCCGGGATGATGAAAGAGAAAGAGATTTCGGCAGAGGAAAGCCAGAAAAGCATTGCCGAATTTAGCCTTGTAAAAGGATTGATCATCGCGGTAGTCTCGGGAATCCTGAGTTCATTCATGAATTTCGGAATTGAAGCTGGAAAACCGATGGCCGAGGTGGCAGTTGCACAAGGCTACAATCCTCTGTTCCAAAACAATGTGGCCTATGTTGTCATTCTTTGGGGCGGCCTCACCACCAATTTTATCTGGACAACCATTCTCAGCCTGAAAAACAAATCGTACGGCGATTTTACCAACCGCTCCACTCCCATCGCCAGCAATGTATTCCTATCCGCGCTGGCTGGTACAACATGGTTTATGCAATTCTTTTTCTACGGAATGGGCGAAAGCAAATTAGGCAATGGTGCCAGTTCGTGGATCCTGCACATGTCAACCATCATCCTCACTGCCAATATGTGGGGCATTTACCGAAAAGAATGGAGCGGTGTGACTGCCAAAACCAAATGGACAATTATTGCCGGGATCTGCATTATTATTTTATCCGTGTTCCTGGTCGGAATCGGAAATTCAATGGAATAAACTTCAAACTACAATAAACCAAACTATCATGAAACAAATTGCGAAAACATCAGCGCTGATCGTCCTGGCTATGATTTTCGGACTCTCAGCAGCTTTTTCGGCAGCAAAAACTGAGGTTAAAAACCTGATTTGCGAGTACCATACCAACCCTTTGGGGATCGATATTCAAAAGCCGCGCCTGAGCTGGCAAATTGTCTCTTCAGAAAATAACTTCACCCAATCGGCCTACGAGATTAAAGTAACCGATCAGGCTCCCAACGGGAAAATAATCTGGTCATCAGGCAAAGTTAATTCCGACAAGTCGATCGATATTGTTTATGAAGGCCCGGCTCTGAAATCGGCTCAGCGTGTTTATTGGCAGGTTCGCATCTGGGATAGCAAAAACAAAGCAACAAGCTGGAGCGCCCCGGCCTTCTGGGAAATGGGAATACTGCAACCTGATGACTGGAAAGCAGAATGGATTGGTCAGCCTAATGAAACAGAAATGAAAGGCTCGAAGCCAGCTCCTTTTTTCAGGAAAGATTTCGTGATTGGCAAAAAAGTAAAATCAGCCCGCGTTTATGTCACTTCTCTTGGTCTGTATCAGCTTTTCCTGAACGGACAAAAAGTGAGTACCGATCTTTTTACACCAGGTTGGACCAGCTACAACAAGCGGTTGCAATACCAAACATACGATGTCACTTCAATGCTCAAACAATCCAACGTCGTTGGTGCGATGGTTGGCGACGGCTGGTACCGCGGAAACATTGGATGGGTAAGCCAAAATGGCTATTATGGAACCAAACTGGCCCTGCTGGCTCAACTCCGGATAGACTACACCGACGGAACCAGTGAAATGATTTACACCGACGGAACCTGGAAAACCACCACCGGTCCAATCGTTGCGTCGGACATATACAATGGTGAAACATACGACGCAACCAAAGAACTCACCGGCTGGAACACGGTGGGCTACAACGACAGCAACTGGAGCAAAGTAGCGCTGATGGACCACACGAAAAGTACGCTGATAGCGCCACAGGGAGTGCCGGTTAAAATTACAGAAACACTCAAGCCAATTAAGGTGCTGACAACACCCAAAGGCGAAAAAGTATTCGATATGGGGCAAAACATGGTTGGCTGGGTGAAACTGAAAGTTCAGGGTAAAGAAGGCGACCGGATTACTTTGCGTTTCGCCGAAGTACTCGACAAAGCAGGCAATTTTTACACCGACAACCTCAGGAGTGCCAAAGCAACTGATGTTTTCATCCTGAAAGGGGAAGGAACCGAGACCTTCGAGCCGCATTTCACCTTCCATGGATTCAGGTTTGTTAAAATTGAAGGACTTTCGGGAGAACACACTCTGGATATGATAACAGGAGAAGTTATCCACTCCGATATGACCCCAACCGGAACATTTGTCTGCTCCGACCCAATGATTAACCAGCTTCAGCATAACATTCAGTGGGGACAAAAAGGCAATTTTCTGGATGTTCCGACCGACTGTCCGCAACGAGACGAACGACTTGGATGGACCGGCGACGCACAGGTTTTTAGCATGACAGCCGCTTTTAATTTCGATGTGGCACCTTTCTACACCAAATGGATGCGCGATGTTGAAGCCGATCAATCGCCCAAAGGGGTGATTCCACACGTTATTCCTGATGTGCTGCGCGGCGACGGCGGATCGACAGCATGGGCCGATGTTTCGGTTATTGTACCGTGGACCACTTACCTTGTTTATGGCGACAAGAGAATTCTCGAAGTTCAGTATCCCAGTATGAAAGGCTGGGTGGAATACATGAAATCACGGGCCGGCGACGACCTGCTTTGGACAGGCGACTCGCACTTTGGCGACTGGCTCGCATTTGCAACCACCAACTCAGACTATCCGGGAGCAACAACCGAAAAAGACCTGATCGCAACAGCGTACTTTGCATACTCATCCGGATTACTCGGGAAAATTGCCGCTATTATTGGAAAAACCGACGAAGCAGCACAATACAGTCAGTTGTCGGAAAACATCAAGAAAGCATTTAATAAAGAGTTTGTCACGTCTGCCGGACGACTTGTTTCGCATACACAAACGGCCTATTCGCTGGCGCTTGCTTTTGACCTGCTACCCAAAGATCTTGTTCCAAAGGCAGCCAAATTTCTGGCCGACGATGTCAGAAAATTCGGACATCTCACTACTGGTTTTGTCGGCACACCGCTGCTTTGCAAGACCCTTTCGGCACAGGGCTACGACGATTTGGCATTTATGCTCCTGAACCGTAAAGATTATCCATCTTGGCTATATCCGGTAACCCAGGGCGCCACAACAATTTGGGAGCGCTGGGATGGACAAAAACCCGACGGAACATTTCAGGACGTAGGCATGAACAGCTTCAACCATTACGCTTATGGGGCCATCGGTGAGTGGCTCTACCGGTATGTTGCCGGACTCGACATCGATCAGGAGAATCCGGGATACAAACATTTCGTGCTGGCTCCGCACCCCGGAGGTGGCTTAACCAATGCCGCCGTTGACTTCGATTCGATGTACGGAAAAATAAGGTCGGCATGGAAAACCGAAGGCAACAACCTGAACTACGAAGTTTTGGTTCCGGCAAACACGACAGCCACCGTTACGCTGCCAACCGCCGATGCGGAAAACATTAAGGTGAACGGGCAACCACTGACCGCGCCAATGAAACAAAGCATGAAAACAACGGATAAAAACGTATCGTTTAACGTTGGTTCAGGAGCTTATACATTTAGCTGCGCCTTAAAATAATTCAGGAAAAATAAATTTTCAGATAAGAAAAGAGCAAAATACGTGAACGCATGAACAGAGAAAGAATAGAAAAAGCTTACCAGTTGGCCCGGGAAGAATACGCGGAGATGGGTGTAAATACAGAACTGGCGCTCGAAAAAATGAAGGAAGTTGTAATCTCGTTACATTGCTGGCAAACTGACGATGTGGGTGGCTTTGAAACTCCCGACGCCAGCCTTTCCGGAGGTGGGATTCAGACAACCGGTAACTACCCCGGAAAAGCGAGGACAATAGATCAGGTTCGGGCCGACCTGGAAAAAGTGCTGTCGTTACTTCCCGGAAAGCAACGCATCAACCTGCACGCTATTTACGGCGACTTTGGCGGAGAAAAGGTTGACCGCGACCAGATTGAGGTGAAGCATTTCCAAAGCTGGATAGACTGGTGTAAATCGCTTGGCATTGGCATGGATTTTAATGCCACCTGCTTTTCACACCCCAAAGCAGCCGATGGTTTTACACTATCGAGCAAGAACGAAGAAGTTAGACAATTTTGGGTAGAACATGTGAAAAGGTGCCGCGCCATTTCGGCTGAAATTGGGAAGCAGCTTGGCTCTCCGTGCGTTCATAACACCTGGATTCCGGATGGAACAAAAGACACACCGATTGACCGCAACGGATACCGCACCTTATTGAAAAAGTCGCTGGACGAGGCGATGGCAGTTGAATATCCGAAGACACACATGAAAGATGCAGTGGAAAGCAAGCTCTTTGGCATTGGTGCCGAATCGATGACTGTTGGGTCGCACGATTTCTACCTCGCCTACGCCATCACCAATAAAAAGCTCATTTGTCTCGACAATGGCCATTTTCATCCGACAGAACAGGTTGGCGACAAAATTTCAGCTTGTCTTCAGTTTCTCGACGAAGTGCTGCTCCATGTGACCCGCCCCATCCGGTGGGACTCCGACCACGTAGTAACGCTCAACGACGACCTGCAACTGATTGCCTCCGAAATTGTACGCAATAATTTTCTGCCGCGCGTAAACATTGGGCTCGACTTTTTCGACGCGTCGATCAACCGCGTTGGTGCATACGTTATCGGAACGCGTGCAACGCAAAAAGCTTTTATGCAGGCCATGCTCGAACCAACCGGATACTTGAAAGAGTTGGAAGTTCAGGGAAAAAATTTCGAACGGCTTGCCATGCTCGAAGAGCTGAAGACAAAGCCCTTCAGCGCCGTTTGGGATTATTACTGTCTGAAAGAAGGCGTTCCGGCCGGAGCAGATTACATCTCCGAAATACAGCAATACGAAAATGAAGTTTTAATAAAGCGACAAATGCATTAAACGCTTTTGTTTAGTTCAGTTTAGGTTTAGGGCATTTCCTGGTTTGTTGAAATCGGGATTTGCCCTTTTTCGTCTCAGGAACGAAACAAAACAATTCAGGAAAGTGACTGTTCTACAAAAACGAACTAATTCAATTTGATTATCATGGATTTAACATCAAAAAAATGCGTACCATGCGAAGGTGGCACTGAACCATTCGACCAACCATTGATCGACATTTACCTCAAAGAGCTGGGCAATGACTGGAAAGCCATCGAACGTTTTAAAATTTTTAAGGAATTTAAGTTCAAGCAATATTCGCAAACCATGAATTTTGTGAACCAGGTTGCCAATCTCGCCGAGCAGGAAAATCATCATCCGGTAATGTATGTATATTACGGAAAAGTGATCGTTGAGCTTTGGACTCACGCTGTTGGCGGGCTTTCGGAAAACGATTTTATCATGGCAGCAAAAATTGAGAAACTCGAAAAGTAAAAAGGGTAGAACTTTCGCTCTACCCTTCCAGTATGGTTATTCTCCGGAAAAATCCGGAGCAATTTTGCTATTTCCCCTGCACTTTCGTCCAGGTATCTTTTAACTGAACGGTACGGTTGAATACGAGCTTGCCGTTGGCCGAGTCCGGATCGACATTGAAGTAACCAAGCCGTTCGAACTGAAAATGGTCGAGTACTTTGGCATCTTTCACGAAAGGCTCGACGTAGCATTTTGGCAAAACGCTCAGCGATTCCTCGTTCATGAACTCTTTAAAGTCGACATCTTTGTGGCCGTCGGGTTCTTCGTCGGAGAACAGCCGGTCGTACATTCGTACTTCCGCTTCAACATTCTCTGTAGCCGAAACCCAGTGAATGGTTGATTTCACTTTCCGTCCATCGGGCGAATTTCCGCCACGCGAAGCTGGATCATAAGTACAGTGAATTTCGACGATCTCTCCGCTTGCATCCTTAACCACATCGGTACAGGTTACAAAATAGGCGTAACGCAGGCGAACTTCAGTGCCGGGAGAAAGCCGGTAGAATTTCTTCGCCGGAACTTCCATAAAATCGTCACGCTCGATGTACAATTCGCGGGTAAAAGGCACCGTTCTGGTTCCCATGCTTTCATCCTCCGGATTGTTCACAGCGTCCAACTGCTCAACCACTCCTTCAGGATAGTTGGTAATTACCAGCTTAATGGGCGACAGAACACCCATCACGCGCTGAGCTCTTTTGTTAAGATCTTCGCGAACACTGTACTCGAGTAGGGCAACATCGGTAACACCGTCAGTTTTCGTCACTCCAATTCTTTCGGCAAAAGCCCTGATTGATTCAGGTGTGTAGCCGCGACGACGAAGTCCGCAAATGGTTGGCATCCGCGGATCGTCCCATCCGTTCACATGTTTATCTTTTACCAGTTCGAGCAATTTACGCTTGCTCATCACGGTGTAATTCAGGTTCAGGCGCGAGAATTCAATCTGGCGCGGGCGATAATCAGAGTCTTTCAACTGATCGATAAACCAGTCGTACAGCGGTCGGTGAACTTCAAATTCGAGTGTGCAGATCGAATGCGTTATGCCTTCCCAATAGTCGCACTGCCCATGAGCAAAATCGTACATCGGATAGATACACCATTTATCGCCGGTGCGATGGTGCGGGGTTTTGATGATGCGATACAAAATCGGGTCGCGCATGTGCATGTTGGTCGATGCCATGTCGATCTTCCCACGCAAAACCCGTTCGCCTTCGTTGAATTCTCCGGCTTTCATCCGCATAAACAGGTCGAGGTTTTCTTCAACCGTGCGGTTACGGAACGGGCTTTCGGTTCCCGGACGTGTAGGTGTTCCTTTCTGTGCGCTGATTGTTTCTGCATCCTGATCGTCGATGTATGCTTTTCCTTCACGGATCAGCTTCACGGCGAAATCAAACAGTTTATCGAAATAATCGGAAGCATAATACAAGCGGTCGCCCCAGTCAAAGCCGAGCCAGCGAACATCTTCCATAATCGAATCAACATATTCGGTATCTTCTTTCGAAGGGTTGGTATCATCGAAACGAAGATTGGTCAAACCTCCGTATTTCTGAGCGGTTCCAAAATTCAGACAGATCGACTTGGCGTGGCCGATGTGGAGATATCCGTTTGGTTCCGGGGGGAAACGGGTATGCACACGTCCGTTATTTTTGCCTGCTTTCAGCTCTTCTTCAACAATCTGGTGAATGAAATTATTCGTCTTCACCACATTTTCGCTTTCAATCACGTTCTCGCTCATATATTCAATTTAAAGTCGCTTTTCTTAATGGGTTTAACGACAAATGTATAAAATGATTTGGGCTATCGGATATTCATGGGTTTGAAAATTGATTTCCGGAACAATAAAATTAATTTTGCTCCTCGCACTAATTCAGGAAAAGATGGCAGTTATAGAAATTGAAGGAATGGAATTTTATGCTTTTCACGGGCATTTTGAGGTGGAGAAAATTGCAGGTAACCGGTTTTTGGTAAACCTAAAAATAGAAGCCGATCTGCGAAAAGCCGGCGAAACCGATAAATTGGAAGATACGCTCGACTACCAAAAGGCTTACACGGCTGTAAAAGAAGAAATGGGCATTCCCTCCGATCTGCTCGAAAACGTGTGCCATCGAATAATCCGGAGAATAAAAACAACTTTTCCTGAAGTGAAACGCGTAATGGTGAAAGTTTCTAAGATGAATCCGCCAATGGGTGGCCAAATCGAAAAAGTGAGCCTGACCATGGAAGACTAATTGCTAAGGCAGGTAAAATACTCCAACCAGTTCAACTTATCCGGGGTCAATTTGCAGAGATACCGTTGCAAACAAAAAGCAGCCTGACTCCGCAAAATCAGACTGCTGCAAAAAAGAATCTAAAAATTCAGTTTAAATCCTTACAAACAACTTTTCTTTTTCTCTTCTCACCTTGGCTGCACCATTCAGGTGATCATTCTTTTCGTCGCGATAACCCAAGGCCATAACTACCGTGCTGTGCAGTCCTTTTTCGTTCAGGCCAAGGGCAACATCGAGCGCATCCGCATCGAAGCCTTCCATCGGTGTCGCATCAACTTTTTCTTCGGCAGCAGCCACAATACCAACGCCAAAGGCAATGTATGCCTGACGCATATTCCAGTCGAGCAGACCTTCAGGCGATTTACCTGAAACAGCTCCCACGATCATCGACTTTAACCCATCAAGAGCACTGACCTGAACACCACGCAGTGAGGCCATCTGGTCGAGATAGGCATCGATCTTTTCGGGCGAATAGTCTTTCCATGCAGCAAATACGAGTACGTGAGAACCCTCGATAATCTGGGGCTGATTGTAAATTGCCGGAGCAATTTTTGTGCGTGTAGCTTCATCTTCAATTACAAAAACTGTAAAAGGCTGCAGCCCGATTGAGGTTGGAGCCAAACGAATCGCATCAAGGATTCGTTCCACTTTTTCAGCAGGCACTTTCTGCCCGTTCATGCGTTTAGTCGCATATCTCCATTGTAAATTGTCAAGAACATTCATCTTCTAATTGTTTTAATGACTTTTATTTAATCTATTTTCAACTCAAATTTGGATAATAAGATCCTAATAGTTACTTTTAGTGCCTCAATATTATTAAGTAACTTTTGATTACACAAGAAGGCATTTATTCATAACCTGGAAACATGGAAGTAACTATTACAGAAAATCAGGACCTTGATCTGAAAAAAAAGTTGGAGAATTTTTTCATCGAGAAAGATGCGCATCACGATTTTTGCCCGGTGCGGGATATTTTAGATCGGTTTGGCGACAAGTGGTCACTTCTGTCCATTCTTCGGCTGGGTTATTCCGGGAAGATGCGGTTTAACGAACTGAAGGGGAAAATAGACGGTATCTCGCAGCGAATGTTGACAGTTACACTGCGCTCGCTTGAACGAGACGGGCTGGTGTCTCGCCATATTTATGCCGAAGTTCCGCCACGCGTTGAATATGAACTCACCCAACTCGGGAAAGGTTTGCTGAACCAGATTTGGGAACTGGCACAGTGGGCTGCCGAGAACAAAGACGAGATACAGACATCGCGTAAAACGTACGACAGCCAAATGCTATAAGCGTTTTTTTTGTCAAGTTGCGTGCGAATTGTTCGTTGGAAAAAAGATTTTGTTATCTTTGCCAACCCCAAAGGGAAACCAGAATTTGGTCGGTTGGCCGAGTGGTTAGGCAGCGGTCTGCAAAACCGTGTACGGCGGTTCGAATCCGCCACTGACCTCAAAAAAGGTGATCAATTAAAACTGATCACCTTTTTTATTTGAATGGTTCATTTGATGGCTACTTCTGCCCTAATTTCTCCTGAAATTCAACGCCAAAAAAAGAGGCTCATATAAAGCGAATTTGACGAGCCTCCTGTACAACCTAATCAATAAAAACTATCATTTCCAGTGTTGTTCGAGCATTTTTGCAAAGTAACCTCCCACAACCGACCGTGCCTGAAATCCAACCTGACGGGCATCGGGTGTTTCATACCAATCAGTCATCGCAACCCGCGAAGGTGTTTCGTTATACGCTTTGTGCAGCGGATCAATAAATTTCTCAAAAGTCGCTTTGTCGTCAGCGAGTGAAAACACGGTATTAAGTATTGATCCGTAAAGACTAAAAGATTATCAGAAAAATGGAGTAAAACGTAATCGCAGGATAATCAACTTTAATACATCTCTATTGCGGGCATCTTCCTTCAGTTGGTCAATGCTTTGTTTGATGCGACCAAACATTTCATCGTAGCGGCTTCTGTCGCTAACTGGCTCTGCCGAAGAAATCATCAGTTCATCCAACATACCCTTACGCACTTGCTCCGACTCGCCTAAATGGCTCATCATGTTTTGCAAACGGGCTAGTTCATCAGGTTCAATGTCACCAGCTTCCCATCGGTGAAGCAGTTCCCTGAACTCCGGAAATATGTCGGTTGTATTTCTCATACCATCCATTATACAAGTTGTTGTAATAAACTACTCATTGTTCCAACAGAATTTTTTAAAAAGGAGATTTACACCTCAGGAATAGATGACTGCCAGCATAATAAAAAGTGCCAAACTTGGATAATTGTCGCCCAAGCGTTCTTTTAAAAACCGCGACGCCCTGTAAATCTGGTTTTCGACTGTGCGAACTGACAGGTTGAGTTGCCCGGCAATCTCGGCATTCGAAAGCCCTTTCCAACGGCTCAGGATGAAAATATTGCGCTGCTGTGCCGGAAGTTCATTTAGTAGCTTTTCGACCCGTTCGCTTAATTCCATGAATTGCAGCGTGGTTTCAGGCGTTTCTTCCGATGCCGTACCTGAAAGCAGCGTCGTCTGTTCGTATTTCTGCCTGACAATACGATGCTTCAGCTCGTTAAAAACTTTATTGACTGTAATGCGATAGAGGTAGCTTTTAAGCGATTTTTGCACGTCAAGTTCGGCGCGCTTTTCCCAGATTTTCAGAAATACATCCTGCACAATTTCCTGCGATTCGAATGAATCTTTCAGGTACGAAAAGGCAAAACGATACAACTGATCACAAAATGTGTCATATATTTTACGAAATGCTTCGACGTCGCCAGCCTTGAATTGAAGCAAAATTTTATCGTCGATATAGTCGTTATTTCCTGTCAACCGCAATGACTAAACTTTCGTGGAAAGCGAACAAATACAGGTACTTTAAATATTACACGTGACGGGACTAAAACCCTACTTCAAAACGCCTGGTTTTTATCAGGTTAGATTCTCTCATTTCGAATTGTTTGCTAGTTTACAACAGGAAAAGCCACAATCCGAACCTTGGTACAACCAACCGGAATGAGCGTCAGGTCGTGAATGCTATCGCCTGTTTTCCCCATAAATGTTCCATCGCGGGCAGTTACCGGCTGATAAGCAATTCCATTAACTGCCGTCCACGAAGGAATTTCTTTTCCCTGGGCATGTATCTCGATGGGTGCATTTGCCTGGTTCCACACGAATGCATCGGTAACAGGCTGAATTGCTTTTACCTGGAGGTTTTCTGCCGGATTATCAATCACTTTCCGGAGCAAACCAAAATTCCAGGCTGACTCAGGAAAAACAGAAAAATAATCTCCTTCGCTCTCGTGGTGACCTTTTTCCCAGCGCTCCTTAACTTTCAGGGCGTAAACCAGCGGACCCCTTTCCACCGTGCGGGAATTTCGGCCCCAATTGGTGGTAAAAGGCTCCATCGAAAACTGAACTTCCAGCACATCATTGTCAGACCAAACCCGATTGATGCTGATAATTTTCCCACCTTCTTCGGCACTCAGCTTTTCCCCATTCAGCACAACAACGGCTTCTTTGGTCCAGCCGGGAAGCCGCAACTCAAACGGGAATCCCGTAGGTTTGCCGAGCCTGATCTCGAACCTGATTTTATCGTCGAAAGGATAACTGGTTTTTTCTGCAATCTCTATGGGCTGATTGTCCTTTCCGACAGTAGTCTTTAAAATATTGGGACTAAAAGCGAGGGCGGCAACACCATTGTCGGCATTTTTATACCACAGATGGGTGGCAAACTTTGTCCATCCCTGGTGCATATTGGCCAGGCAACAGGTATAACCACTTTTCATCCCCAGCACATTGTTCATCTCATGGTCAAAAGGCAGCGAAAAGTTAAACACGCCCCGGGAAATCTGCACCTGGTTGGCCATCTGGAAATATTGCTTATTGTTATAATCGTCGGTAGTTTGAGACGGCAGCGCATTGAACGTCATTCGCTCCAGTGCGTCGAGGTAGGCCGGGTCGCCAGTTATGGAAGCAATGACTTCCAATGAAAACATCGACTCGACAATTGCGCAAAGCTCCGCTCCCTGGGTTGGATCATTTCCGTGGAGATCTTCGTCGGCTGAATAAATACCGATGGGCAAGCCGTGAAGCGTCATCAGGTCGGAGAAACCAGTTTTGATCGCTTTCAGATATTTCTCGTCGCCTGTACGCTGATAGTTAATTGCCGGATCTTTCAATGCCATCCCGACATTTACGCCATGCCTGTGCATCCATCTATCGCTGTTCTGATAGGCAGCAGCCCAGATCACCCAATCGCGGTTTCCCAGCCAGTCGCTCCATTGAAAAGCCTGCGACTCGATTAAATCTGCTAATTCAAGCAACGACTCGTCTTTGGTTATCTGATAAAGCCATTGAGCCATCATCACATTATCGGCGCCGCGCGAAGTGGCCCACTCGGTCCATTTTCCAAGTGGAGCATTCAGTAATGCCTCCTGCTGAAAACGGAAATATTTCTGCATAAAAGTTATCACGCGCTCGTCACCGGTGGCTTCGTAGTATTGTTTCATTACCTTTAGCATCACCATCCGTGGCCACCAGTCATCCCCGGCTTCAGCCATGTTTTCAGGAGTAACCTGGGTTTTGTTTACACGCTCGTATGCTGTTATTCCTCCAAAATAACCCGATTGTCGCTGGTTATTCAAAGTCCAGTCGATGTATTGCTTTACCTTTTTTTGCAGTTGGGCATCCTGAAGCAAATAAGCCAGCGGAACAGCTCCGTCGAGCCAATACGGGGTTTCTTCCCATGCATCACCTGTTCCGCCAAGCCAGCCATTGCTATTCTTAATTTTATCGTGAACCTCATCCAAATGGCCGGTTGTACCATCTCGCATGATCTGTAGCTGGTGCTTCAGCCAGCCTTCAGGACTGATTGAACCCAATGGGATCTCGCTGTAAACCGGAAAAACAAATTTATTTTCCGGAGAAAGTGTTTGCGAAAACACCCACGTCGGAAATAAAAAAATGAATGATAAGAACTTAGTTAGTTTCATTTAGCGGTTGTATTTGTGTGTTTAGTTTTGCAGGTTGTTAAACCTATTAATGGAATACAACCTAAACTATGAAACTACTCATAAAAAAACGTTTTTAATGAAATTTGATTTCCCAATGAGCAAAAATTGATTTTAAGCTGTATTATTGGAAAAGTTAAATGCAAATAAATAATTACTAAAACTCAAACCAACTATGAAACAGCTTTTTCTGACGATTTTTTGTTTCGTAACACTAATCGCGTCTGCACAATGGAAGCCCGCAGGTGATAAAATTAAAACCGAATGGGCGGATAAAATCGATGTAAAAAATGTACTTCCTGAATACCCGCGCCCTATTATGGAACGGCAGGAATGGCTTAACCTGAATGGATTGTGGGATTATGCCATCCTGAAAGCAGGAACCGCCGAACCCTCGGCATTCGACGGGCAAATACTGGTGCCGTTTCCGGTGGAGTCAAGTTTATCCGGCGTGATGAAAACAGTGGGGGGCGAAAATGAGGTGTGGTACAAACGTTCATTCGAAATTCCTTCGAAATGGAAAGGGAAAAACGTCCTGCTTCATTTTGGAGCCGTCGACTGGAAAGCCGATGTTTGGGTGAATGACATCAAGATTGGCTCGCACACTGGCGGATACACGCCGTTTTCGTTCGACATCACGCCATTCCTCGCTAAAGCGGGTACGCAAAAACTCGTTGTAAGGGTTTGGGACGGAACCGACGAAGGTTATCAGCCACGAGGCAAACAGGTAAGCAAACCCGAGGGAATCTGGTACACGTCTGTTACCGGAATATGGCAAACCGTTTGGGCCGAACCCGTTGCCGCCAGGCATATCGACAACCTGAAAACATTGCCAGATATCGACCGCGAAAAACTATCAGTTTTGGTAGCTGCATCGGGTGCAACTTATGGCGATGTAGTGGAAGTTAAAATTTTCGATGGTGCCAAAGAAATCGCTTCGGCCCGCGCGAACTATGGAGAGCAGGTAGAATTACCGGTGCAGCAAGCAAAGCTGTGGAGCCCCGATTCTCCTTTTCTCTACGGAATGAAAGTGAGCCTGCTTAACAATGGCGTTGTATCAGATCAGGTGACAAGCTATTTTGCCATGCGGAAAGTTTCGACAAAGCGTGATAAAAATGGTATCGTCCGGCTTGAACTGAATAATAAACCTTGCTTTCAGTTTGGTCCGCTCGACCAGGGATGGTGGCCCGATGGATTGTACACTGCCCCAACTGATGAAGCGCTGAAATACGACCTTCAGAAAACAAAAGATTTCGGGTTCAACATGATCCGCAAACACGTTAAAGTAGAACCTGCGCGCTGGTATACCCATTGCGACCAGCTTGGCATCCTGGTATGGCAGGACATGCCCAGTGGCGACCGCTCGCCACAATGGCAGAACCACAACTATTTCAATGGAAACGAATTTCTCCGGAGTTCGGAATCGGAAACTAACTACCGGAAAGAGTGGAAAGAGATCATAGATTATCTTTATTCGAACCCGTGCGTGGTAACCTGGGTGCCGTTTAACGAAGCATGGGGACAATTTAAAACTGCTGAAATTGCAGACTGGACCAAAACGTACGATCCGAGCCGACTGGTGAACCCTGCCAGTGGCGGGAACCATTACCCTGTTGGTGATATCCTCGACCTTCACAACTATCCGGCTCCCGACATGTACCTGTTCGATGGTCAGCGCGCCACAGTTCTGGGCGAATACGGAGGAATCGGTCTGGCTCTGGAAGGCCACCTCTGGAATACGAACAGAAACTGGGGATATGTTCAGTTCAAGAATTCGAAAGAAGTAACCGACGAGTATGTAAAATATGCCGATATCCTCCTGAAGCTAATCAAGACTGGTTTCTCCGCAGGTGTTTACACCCAAACAACTGATGTTGAAGGGGAAATAAACGGCTTGATGACCTACGACCGGAAGGTTATCAAAATGGAAGAAGATCGGGTACGCGAGATAAACCAGAAAATCTGCAAATCGCTCAACGATTAGCCGACATCATAACAATAAAAAAGACGGAAATAAATTCCGTCTTTTTTATTGTTATGAAACTAATTCAGAAGCGATTACTTCTCCACACTGAATCGATAGATACTTTGTGTATGATAAACTTCCCCGGGATTCAGGATTACTGACGGAAAGTTCGAATTGTTGGGTGAATCGGGAAAATGCTGGGTTTCGAGTGCCAGCGACTCACGGTATTTATATGGTTTTCCACTTTTACCCGTGTCGCTGCCATCCATAAAATTACCACCATAAAACTGCAGCGCAGGTTCTTCGGTGAAAATTTCCATTTTTCGCCCACTCACAGGCTCAACCACCGTGGCTGCCCATGTCATTTCGCCTGAATTTATTTTATTCAGAGCAAAATTATGATCGTAGCCCGGACCATGTTTTAACTGAATGTTGGTTTCTACCTGATCCAAGTCGGCACCAATTGCTTTCGGCGTCCTGAAATCGAACGGCGTTCCTCCTACCGGTTCGTTGCCACCCAACGGAATTAATGTTGAATCAACCGGCGTGTAATTGTCTGCATTGATCGTCAGAATATGATCGTTGATGGTTCCGTTTCCTTCACCGGCGAGATTCCAGAAAGCATGATTAGTCAGGTTAACTGGTGTGCTTTTATCGGATGTGGCTTTATAACTGATTACCAATTCATTTTTTGAGTTGAGCAGATATTCGACCTGTGCCGATAAATTTCCCGGGTAACCCATTTCTCCGTCGGGCGACAAGTACGCTAGTACAATTGATGAATCGGTTACAGCTTTGACGTCCCAAACCACGGCATGGAACCCTCCGGGGCCTCCATGAAGATGGTTCACTCCGTTATTCAACGGCAAAGTATACTCGACGCCACCAAGCGTAAACTTTCCCTTGTCAATGCGGTTTCCAACCCGACCAATCAGCGCACCATGAAATACTTCTTTTGCATTCAGGTAAGCATCAATGCTACTGAATCC
>JAEWME010000065.1 GCA_023393265.1 Bacteroidota bacterium
GATGCGTTAAGGAGGCATCTTTGACTACGATCAGAAAATAATTCAACTAAAGGAAGAAGAACTTAAAGCGCAGGACCCCTCGTTCTGGAATAACCCAAAAGAAGCCGAAGCCCAGATGAAAGTAATCCGTTCGGTAAAAGTGTGGACCGACGGTTTTAATGAAGTTGACCAAAGCATGGAAGACCTCCTGGTGTTGTACGACTTTTTCGAAATGGGCGAGGCAACGGAAGCCGACATCGATCAGCATTTTCAGGAAACGCTGGAACTGGTCGAAGCGCTCGAAACAAAAAACATGCTTCGGAAAGAGGAAGATAAGATGGGTGCCATTTTGCGCATCAACGCCGGAGCGGGCGGAACCGAATCGAACGACTGGGCCGATATGCTAATGCGCATGTATGTGCGGTATGGCGAAAAACACGGTTACAGCGTTAAAATTGTTGAGTTCCACCCGGGCGACGAAGTGGGCGTGAAGAGCTGCACCATCGAGTTTGAAGGTGAATATGCTTACGGCTACCTGAGAAGCGAAAACGGTGTTCACCGGCTGGTGCGCCTTTCTCCGTTCAACGCCCAAAACAAGCGCATGACCTCGTTTGCGTCGGTTTTTGTTTCTCCGGCAGTTGACGATACCATCGAAATTGAAATCAAGGAGTCGGATATCACCTGGGATACTTTCAGGTCGAGCGGTGCCGGCGGGCAGAACGTAAACAAAGTGGAGACCGGAGTTCGCCTGAGGCACGCGCCAACCGGGATCATCATCGAAAATACCGAAAGTCGTTCGCAACTGGGGAACAAGGAAAATGCCCTGCGTTTGCTGCGGTCGCAGTTGTACGAACTGGAACTGCGCAAGCGTCGCGAAGTGGAGGAGCAAATCAATGCCACCAAGAAAAAAATTGAGTGGGGATCGCAAATTCGTTCGTACGTGTTGCAGCCCTACAAACTGGTAAAGGACCTGCGCACGAGCTACGAAACCGGAAACGTGCAGGCGGTGCTCGATGGCGACATCGACGGTTTTATCAAGGCATTCCTGATGGAATATTCTGAGGAGGATTAAACTGAAGGACTGAAGGATTGATTTGATTCAAAATTTAAAATTCAACATTCATAATTTACCATGAGTGCAACAATACGACTGGCTGAAAGAGGCGATGTGAAAGGAATACTTGAGATTTATGCACCGTTTATTACCGATACAGTAGTGACTTTCGAAGAGGAAGTGCCATCGGAGGAATCGTTTTGGGGGCGCATTCAGGGAATCATGGCCGAATTGCCCTACCTCGTTTGCGAAATTGATGGCAAAATTGCCGGGTATGCTTATGCTTCGGGCTATCGTAGCAGGGCATCCTATCGGTGGGCGAAAGAAGTTTCGGTATACGTGCATCCCGATTTCAGAAGAAGAAGAGTGGCTCATGCCTTGTATGCCAGCCTGAACGAAATGGTTCGCTACCAGGGAATTGCCGATTTGCTGGCCATCATCACGATGCCGAACGAGCAAAGCGTTGGTTTTCACGAACAGTTTGGCTACCGAAAATGTGCCGAATTCGCTAAAATAGGATATAAAATGAACCAATGGCTCAATGTTGGCTGGTTCGAACTTTTCATTCAGGACGAAACTGAGCCACCCAGGGAGCGCATTATCCCGCTGACCGAAATTATCGGGTTGCCCGTGTTTGGGGAAGCCATCGGCGCAGGTTTGAATAAACTGAAACTTTGAGAGATGGATATTTAAAGCCGGAAAAGCAATGGACAACAAAAATAAATACAACAACAGGGAAATCAGTTGGCTTTCTTTTAACGCCAGGGTGCTTCAGGAAGCCGAAGACCCAACCGTGCCATTGTTCGAACGTATCCGGTTTTTAGGAATTTTTTCGAATAACCTCGACGAGTTTTTTCGGGTTCGCGTTGCCGCCGTCCGGCGTATGCTCCAGCTTGGTAAAGACGATGAGACATTACTGGGTGAGTATAGCTCGGCGGATTTGTACGACAGCATCATGGAAACGGTGGGCGAACATCAGCAAAGGGCGCAGGAAATCTATCGAAAAATATGGGCAGAACTGGCAGCCGAGAATATTTTCATGATCGACGAAAAACAACTCACCCACGAGCAGGGCGTTTTTGTCAGGAAATATTTTAATCTGAAGGTGTTGCCGAATATTATCCCGATTATGCTCGACAAATCGATGAAGTTTCCGTATCTGCGGGATAAGTCGGTTTACCTGGCGGTGAAGTTGTCTAAATCGAAAATGCCATCGAAATTTGCTTACGCGCTGGTTCGCATTCCCAATCGGTCGGTTTCACGTTTTCTGGTTCTTCCTGAAGTTGGAAATAAGAAATATGTCATCATGGTCGACGATGTAATAAGGTATTGCCTGAATGATATTTTCCCGATTTTTAATTACGACCATTTCGAAGCTTATACCATTAAAGTTACCCGCGATGCCGAACTCGACATCGATGACGATATTGCCAAAAGTTTCATCGAAAAGATGGAACTCAGCCTGAAAAAGCGGAAGGTTGGTGTTCCGGTACGCCTGATATACGACCGCGACATGCCTGCCGATTTGCTCGAATTCATCACCCGAAAGATGAAACTTGAAGGGAAGGAGAAAACTGTGGCTGGTGGTAGGTATCACAACCACAAGGACTTTATGAATTTTCCCGAAATAGGAAAGCCGCATCATTATTACCAACCGCTGGCGCCGGTGCCGCACAAGGATTTACCTCCTCATCAGAGTATTCTGAAAAAGCTCAGGCAAAAAGATGTTTTGCTGCATTATCCGTATCAGAGCTTCTCTCATTTTATCGACTTCCTGCGCGAGGCCGCCATCGACCCAAAAGTGAAAGAAATCGGGATCACCATTTATCGTGTTTCCGAAACATCGAAGGTTGTAAATGCGCTGCTGAATGCTATCAGAAACGGGAAGAAAGTAACGGTGGTGATTGAGCTTCAGGCGAGGTTTGACGAAGAAGCCAATATCTTTTGGTCGAACAAGCTTCAGGAAGAGGGTGCGCATGTAATCAACGGCATTCCCGGGCTGAAAGTACACTCCAAGCTGGCCTGGATTCAGCGAAAGGAAAAAAATGATCTCCGGAATTACGCCTACATTGGCACCGGTAATTTCCACGAAGGAACCGCCCGCGTGTATGGCGACAAAGGTTTGATGACTGCTGACCCTGAAATAGCAGATGAGGTGGCAAACATGTTCGAGTTTTTCAAACACACTTACCGGCATTTCAAGTACCGTCAGATCATCGTTAGCCCATTCTCGATGCGCAGTTTCTTTATACAGAAAATCGATCAGGAAATTGCCAATGCAAAAAAAGGGAAAAAGGCTTACATGATCCTGAAAATGAACAGTCTGATCGACCGGGAAATGATTGATAAATTGTACGAAGCAAGCAGGGCAGGCGTGAAGATTCAGTTGATTGTCAGGGGTATTTTTGGCCTGAAAACAGATGATCCGGAGTTGAGCAAAAATATCGAAGCCATCAGTATTGTCGATAAATTTCTGGAGCACACGCGTGTATTGCTGTTTGCCAATGGCGGAAAAGAGGATATTTACATTTCGTCGGCCGACTGGATGCCCCGCAACCTCGACCGCCGCATCGAAGTGGCCTGCCCGATTTATTCGCCAGAAATCCGCTTCGAGCTGAAAGAGTTACTTCGCATCCAGTTGCGCGACAATACCAAGGCGCGTATTCTCGACAGCGAGCTGAGCAATCGCTATAATAACAATCATTCGTCGAACGGACAACGCTACCGCGCCCAGGAAGATTATCACACTTTTATAAAAAAACGACACCAGAACGCCATGAAAATTTACCACAATCCGCGATGCTCCAAAAGTCGCGAAGGACTCAAGTTTATTGAAGAAAAAGGTTTCGATGTGGAAGTGGTCGACTACATGAAGAATGGCATTTCGGCCCGCGAAATCAAAGATTTTCTGGATAAATCGGGGTTGAACGTTGCCGATATCATTCGCACCACCGAAGCGCTCTTTAAAGAACAATACAAAGGCAAACAACTTACCGATGACGAGTGGATCGCTGTTTTGGTAGAAAATCCGCGGCTCATTCAGCGCCCTTTGGTGATAAAAGGCACTCACGCTGTTTTGGCTCGTCCGGCTGAAGAGATTTTGCGGCTGATATAAAAAGGAAGGAGGGTGCCCCAAAAGTCTGAAACACCCTCTTCCTACCCATATTCCTATCGGAGGCTGTTCCCAAATATTGAACTCTCCGGAGGATAAATCTACTTTTTAGACAGCCTCATTATAATTGACGCTATTTTTCTAATCGTGAATAAAT
>JAEWME010000068.1 GCA_023393265.1 Bacteroidota bacterium
CCAATCTTATCATTGAAATAATAGCGGCCGCCGATCTGGGCGCCAAGTCCCAATTCTGATGAATGCGACCCGTGGTAGCCGTCAGGAGAGTTCCAAATGTAAAAACCGAGATTGAGCCCTGCGTATAAATCCCAGTCTTTGGGAATTTCGAGTACCCGGTTGAAGTGGTAGTTTCCGTTTCCGGAGATACCTATAACAGAATGGTCGTAATGCACGTTCGCGTATTTGTCGCTGTATGAGCGGTAGGAGAGTTCTCCGCCAACAGTGATGTCGGGATGAACACCGTAGTCGAGTCCGAGGTAGACCGGAACGCCCCATGACGATAATCCGATTCCGGCGTTTAGTTGCGATTCACCTTTTTTTACAGGTGCCTGGGCGAAAACGAAAGTGCCCAACAGCAGAAATAATATGGTTGAAAGTTGCTTTTTCATGGTTTTATTAATTTTCAAATCTGATTCTTGAGATTTCAGTTCCTGAAGGAAATGTGTTGTTCCCCTGATCTTCGGCAGTAATAAATATTTCGCTGAAATTGAATGGAATAGATGTTTTAAACTTGGTTGCTTTCATGTTTTTAACATTAAGCTGTCCCAGGTTTTTAACACCATTTCCATCGGTAACCGCCCATACACAGTAGGTGCTTTTGGCCGGAGTAAGCCGGTTTGCGTTGGCTAAGTATTTGGCTGTCACATCAACCGAAAAATTATTGTTTTTGTCGAGCTTTTTGCTTGCGCTTATGTCAGCTGCCGGAACCACTGTGGATACCGGAAATTTAACCGATGAAGCGCAGGATGCTAACAGGGCAACTATTGCCACTGCCATGATGTTTCTGATTGTTTTCATTGTTATGAATTTTTTGAGTTCTTTACTTTAAAGTACCCTGTTCGGCCTGATCAATCATGCTTTTATTGGCCGTGATGTAGATTTCCACCCGACGGTTTTTTGCCCTTCCTTCGGCGGTGGTATTGTCAGCAACAGGTTCATCGAAAGCTTTGCCTTCAGTTGTCATGCGGGTGGTAGCTACACCATTGTTATTCAGGAATGATGCAACCGAAGCGGCCCGTTCGTTCGATAGTTTTACGTTTACCTCGCGGGTTCCGGTATTGTCGGTGTGACCGTAAATGGTTACATCGGTCTCCGGAGTTTCCTTCAACGAGGCGGCAAATTTGCTCAATGCACTTTTAGAACTTTCGCTCAGGTTGCTTTTGCCCGTTGCAAAAAGAATCCCGCTTTCAAAAGTTACTTTGATAGCCTGCAAATTGTTGGCGTCGGTAACCGATTCAACCTGTGCTCCTTCAATTTTTTCGAGCTCGGCTTTTTGTTTGTCCATCTTTTTACCGATCAACACACCGGCACCGGCGCCAACTGCACCACCCACTGCGGCTCCAATGGCTGCACCCTTACCTTTTCCGGCTAAGGCACCAATTCCTGCACCAATCAAAGCGCCACCAGCACCGCCAATAACACCACCTTTTGTTGAGTTTTTTGTTGTTGAACAACTGCTTAAAAGAATTGCAGTGCTCAGGATAACTGCAAGTATTTTATTATTTGATTTCATTTTCTTATGTTTTTGTTGTTTCTACTGATGTAAATCTGAAATTTCTATTTGCTGCCCAGCATTTTATATACCACTCCGGCAGTTGCAGCGCCAGCAATCGGGACGAGGATGAACAGCCAAAGCTGAGCCAGCGCCCAATCGCCAACGAATAATGCCTGACTGATGCTTCGGGCCGGATTAACAGAAGTGTTGGTTACCGGGATGCTGATCAGGTGAATCAGTGTCAAAGCCAGGCCGATTGCCAGGCCGGCAAAACCTTTGGGTGCTTTTTCGTCGGTTGCTCCTAAAATGATGATCAGGAACATGAATGTCATTACAAATTCGGTTAAAATAGCAGCCGTCATGCTGTAATTGCCGGGGGAATGTTCTCCATATCCGTTGGCCGCAAACGAGCCGATGGGTGAGCCGTTTCCGGTGACAATAAAATAGAGAACAGTTGCAGCAAGCAAAGCTCCGGCAACCTGCGACAGGATGTATGGCAATACGTCTTTCGCATTGAAGCGTTTGCCTGCCCACAGACCGATTGTTACGGCGGGGTTTAGATGTGCTCCTGAAATGTGCCCCAGTGAGTAGGCAATGGTCAGGACTGTCAAACCAAAGGCAAGTGAAACACCTGCCAGGCCAATTCCGACGTTGGGAAAAGCGGCAGCCAGAACAGCACTTCCGCAGCCTCCCAAAACGAGCCAGAATGTTCCAATAAATTCAGCTAAAAATTTTTTCATCGCTTTTTTGTTGAGTTCGAATCTCCTTCCGGAGAAATTGTTTGAAATAACTGATGCAAAAATCCGATCAATCCGGCAGATTATTGTAATTTTTTGGATGACAACGTCCATACAACCATCTATACAGTTTCTGAACAAAACAAATATGTGCTTGAATTTCATTGTGTTGTATTGTGATCGTGTGAGGTTTTCAGTCTTTCGTATGCCTGTATTTTAAGATGTCGAAATCGGGCTTTCCCGGTAGGTTATCCGTGTAAAAACGGTATTTTTGAAGATCATTTCTGCGTGCGCGTGACCTTAAAATCCGTTGCATGAGATAAAGGGAAACTAAACTTTTGAAGGATGGATAGCAAAAAAGTTCTTCTTGTTGACGACGAACCACTTAACCTTAAGCTTTATGAGAAGATGCTCAAAGAGCATCAATTCCAGATATTTACTGCTGCAAACGGACAAGAATGCCTCAATGCCGTAAAAGCGCATTTTCCTGATTTGATCATATTGGATTGGAATATGCCGGTGATGGACGGAATCGATGCCCTTGAAATACTCAAAAAAGATGAGACTACCAGTCATATTCCGGTACTGATGGTTACCGGAGTAATGACTTCTTCGGAAGATTTGGCTTATGCCATGACCATTGGTGCTGTCGATTTCCTGAAAAAACCTTTCGACAAACAGGAGTTAAGCGCCAGGGTACGTAACATCTTGCTGCTTGCCGATTCGCTCAACGCACTGAAAAAGCAAAACAGCCAGCTTGAAGATAAAAACCGTTTCATCGCTTTGCTGATTGAGAGCATCCCACATCCGGTTGTGTATTATTCTCCTGAAGGTATTTTGCTGATGTGCAACAAGTTCTTCGAAGAACTTTCGGGACAAAAGAAAAGCAAAATGGATGGCACTTCGGTGTACCGTTTGTTTCGGAGCGAAGAGGTGGCCTTTCATGTTCAGAAAGATATGGAGCTTCTTGAAACGAAGCAGGCTTTGTCGTACGAAAAAGCTGGATTTGATGAAGGTCGGATTTTCCTGATTTCAAAAAATCTGGTTTCCGATAGCCGGGAACAGCCACTGGGCATTGTTGCTGTTTTTACTGATATAACAGCGGTGAAGCAGGCTGGCGAGGAAATTCTGAATGCCAAAAAGGCTGAACTGATTTCGGGCACTGTGCGGCTGATGAACGTCAGTGAATTGAACAGTAACCTGGTTGCCGATCTTCAAAAGCTTTTCCCAACTGTGAATAAGGAAACGCAGGATGCCATCCGGCAGATCGAAAATAAATACAGACTGTCGGCCAGCGACCAGGTCTGGAGCGATTTCGAATCGCGGTTTGAAAGTGCTTTCGACGCGTTTTATAAGGTGCTGCTCGATCAGTTTCCGGCGCTTACCCCAAACGAAAGAAAGCTTTGTGCTTTGCTGCGCTCCGGACTTTCATCAAAAGACATCGCCATCCTCACTTTCCAGAATCCGCAGAGTGTGGATGTGGCCCGATACAGGTTGCGAAAAAAGCTGAACCTGGCAAACGAGGAAAATTTGTCCGATTTTCTCCTTTCAATCGAAAAGTAAAATTCCTGTTTAATCCGAAAAACCTTTAATCAACACAGATAACCATGAGCGGAATAAAAAAAATAGCCGGGCTGATACCAAAGCGGCTGATTGCGACTACTATTTTAATGGCAATGATGCTACTGTTAATTGTTGTCTTCATTATTATCCTGATGAATGAAAAGAGCCGGATACAATCGGCGCTCGCCCTTTCGCAGCAAAACCGCGAACAGATTCTCCGTACGGAGGGAGTCACCGAATCATTGGTTGTCGTTGAGGCCCGCTTTAAAGAATATTGTACCACTTTCGGGAAAGAGGTTTTCGACGATTACCAGGTTCAGGTAAAAAAACTAGCGCAAAACATTGAGCTTCTTC
>JAEWME010000072.1 GCA_023393265.1 Bacteroidota bacterium
GGTCAAAAAACGGAAGTCGAAAAAATAATGAAGAGAAGTTTATTGGGACTGGTGCTTTTGTGTTTCTTTTTTCAGGTGAAAGCCGAAAAGACGGTTCGCTGCCTGATCGAAACTGCTATGGGCAAAATCAGGATTGAGTTATATCCTGAAAAAGCGCCGCTTACGGTTGCCAATTTTTTGAAATATGTAGATACAAAATTGTACGATGGTACAACATTTTTCAGGGTTTGTACGCCTGAAAATGAGAAAGACCGCAAGGTTAAAATTGAGGTCGTGCAAGGTGGCGAAGTGGTGGAAAGCAGACAGTTTAAACCTGTGATGATGGAAACCACTGCCCAGACAGGTATAAAGCACACAAACGGAGCCATCTCGATGGCCCGTGATGAACCAAACTCGGCAACTTCGAGTTTCTTTATTTGTATCAACGATCAGCCCGAGCTCGATTTTGCAGGGGAACGTAACCCCGACGGGCAGGGTTTTGCTGCTTTTGGCCACGTAACCGGTGGAATGGATGTGGTCAGAAAAATTCAGGCGCTTAAAGAAAGTGGCCAGTACCTGGTTGAACCTGTAAAAATTAAGGCAATCCGCCGATTGTAGTTTTTGCAGGTAATGCGATTAATTGTTACAGAATGTTTGGTTGACCTTATTTAGATGCTATGAAAAAATTATTTCTGTTGAAACCTGATTTTCACGACGCCAACCGTGATCCGAATCAGAAATATTTTTGCCCCGACTGCGCCTTTGTCGAAGGTTTGTTGTCATATTATCCGCGGCTTCGGGATGAAATAGAAGTTACTTACGTCGATTTTGCCCGCCCTCGGAAAGTGCTGGTCGACCTTCTTGGAGAAGCAAACCAAAGCTGTCCGGTATTGATTCTCGAAGATGGTTCGTTCATTAACGAGCCTAACCTGATTTATGACCACATTACGGCTTTTCACGGGGTCGGTAAAAGTCATTAATCCCGGATTGCTGATTCCCTAATCTTTTTATTTACAGCCGGTTCGTTGTGGAACGGACTGTGTTTCTTTCCTGATAATCTGTCATTCAGCGGCAGAAAGGCTCTGTTCGTCGATATGTAGACGGAAAAGTTTATTCGGCTTCTTTATTTTGGTTCCGGAAAGCCAGAAAACGAAGCCGCTAAACTCGTATGTTTCGTGGTGATATTAGTTCCAGATAGATATATTTTTCACGGGTGTGTTCCGGTCCTGATTATTCTCGACGGAACGCGCCTGTTTTTTTAATTTGCGTCCTAAAAAATGTAACATTCCGTATTTTGCCTTACTAAATGGAAAAACCTCATCGATGAGTAACACCAAAGAAGAACAGTTTAAACAAATTATTGCTGAAAACGGCGACCGGATTGCGAGAATTTGCCGCTACTACAATCCGAATACTGAAGATCAGAAGGATATGTACCAGGAGGTGCTGGTAAATATCTGGAAGAGCCTCGACCGTTTCCGCGGCGATTCAGCAGTAAGCACCTGGGTTTACCGGATTGCTGTGAACACCTCGCTCAGTTTCACCGGTAAAACCTTCCGAAATATGAAGCTGAAAGTGGATGCCGATCCTCAAAACCTGAATGTTTTGCTCGACGACGACGAACTGGAGCAAAAGGTAAAGCAGGAGGCACATCTTGAACAGCTTCAGGAACAGCTCAACTTGTTGTCGGTTATCGATAAAGCGCTGATGTCGCTTGTACTCGAAGGTTTGTCGATGCGAGAAATTGCCGACATCATTGGACTAACGGAGCCGAATGTCCGGGTGAAAATTCACCGGATTAAAGAGCAGTTAAAACAGAGTTTAAACAACTAAACAATGGCAAAAATGGACGTAAATCAAATAAATAAACCGGAGCTGGACTTATCCGGGCTGATCGGAAAACTCAAAAACGAAGATACCCGAAACCAGCGGATGACCAATACTTTTCAGTGGATCATGTTTATCATGGCGCCTTTATATTTCATTATCTTCATCGTCAATTCTTTCACATCGCAACCGTGGCACGAAAATGTCGGCTTTTTGTTTTTTTCGGTGGCGTTCCTGCTTTTTGCATTCATCTTCAGGAAATATTACCTCGAATACAGCCAGATTGACTACGGATTGCCAATGGTTGAGATGCTTGAAAAAGCTGTGAAGCGTTACGAGTTTTGGCAGCGCAAAACAGGTCTGGTAATCGGGCCGGTTATCCTGGTTGATTTTGGCGTTAGCTTTTCAACGATCGGCCATTTCTTAGAGGTTGAGCCTTTAACACGGATTCTGATTATTCAGGCAGTTTATCTTCCGACTATGTTTACCGCAATAATGGTTGGTTATTTTATCTGGAGGCACCGCCAAAAGCCAATTCGTGATAAAGCCAGAGAGTTACTCAAAGAAATCAGGGCATAATCGAAAAGAGCTGTCCAAACAGTTATTGATCAAGTCATCCTGAACTTGTTTCAGGATATCAGCATGTTAAACATCGGATCCCGAAATAAATTCGGGATGACGTTTCCTGATGAAAATAACTGTTTAGACCGCTCCTTTTTTAGGTCGATATTTAAACTGAAGTAGTTACTATTAGCTGAAATTTCCTTCCAGATATTCTTTGGTCAGTTTTTCTTTCGGGTTATTGAAAAATTCAGAAGCAGGCCCTGCCTCGATAACTTCGCCCAGATACATGAAAATCACATAGTCGGCAATCCGGCGTGCTTGCCGGAGCGTGTGGGTAACCAACACAATAGAATACTGATCTTTCAGTTTCAGGAAAAGTTCTTCAATCTTTTTGCTCGAAATGGGGTCAAGTGCCGAAGTTGATTCGTCGCCAAGAATAATCTTTGGTTTCACGGCCAGTCCCCGCGCTAAACAAAGTCGCTGCTGCTGACCAATGGACAAACTGTTGGCCGGCGACTTCAGCCGGTCTTTCACTTCGTCCCAAAGTCCAACCTCGGTGAGGTATCTTTCCACCATCAGTTTAAGTGTTTTTTTTCTGCGGATTCCGTGGATGCGCGGCCCGAAAGCGATGTTGTCGAAAATTGACATGGGTAGCGGGCAGGGCCGTTGCGACAGCAATCCCATTTTCTTTCGGATGGCCTCAATTTCAACATTTTTGCCCTGGATGTTTTCGCCGTCAACCAGCACTTCACCCTCGATTTTTACATCCTGTGCGTTTTGCAGGAGTCGGTTGAACGTTTTTAGCAAAGTCGTCTTCCCGCATCCCGATGGCCCAATGATGCAGGTGATGGCCTTGTCAGGAATATCTAGGCTTACATTTTTCAGGATATGGTTTTTCGATAGGTGTACATTCAGGTTCCGAACACTGATGTGAGGTTTGTTTTCATTATTGTCCCTTTTCTCCTGAAAGGAATCAGGCTGCAAATCAGGATATTTTTCTACTCGGAGGAAATTCGGTGTCATATTTTGTTTTTTGAGAATTTGCGGGAATAAAGTCTTCCGGCAATGCTCAATGCCAGAACGATTAACGTAAGAATCAGCGCTGCCGCGTAAGCGCGG
>JAEWME010000364.1 GCA_023393265.1 Bacteroidota bacterium
CCATATATTTTACATGCCGATGGTAATCTTGAAACGCTATCGAAAAGTCACGGACTACCACTTGGAATATATTCAGACAAAATTTATAAAAACAGTACAGTCGAACTTCATTCAGGAGATTCGCTGATTTTATATACCGATGGTGTCATCAATTCGACTGACATTAATAATCAGCTTTACGGAACAGAAAAGCTTGAAATCAACATTAAGAATCTGACCAACCGCAATGCAGAAGATATAGTGAATACACTATTGAAAAGCGTACGTTTGTTCGAGGGAAATACCAAACAAGCCGATGATTTGACATTGCTTGCACTCAAATACACGAAAAAATAAAGGCCGGAATCTAATTCCAGCCTTTTATCATTATTTTTTGATCGTCGAAAGAATCTTGATTTTTATCTTTTCCGTTTTCTTATCAAACCCAACAGAAATAGTGTCGCCTTCCATTACCGAAGCCTTAATAATCGCTTCAGCCATTTCGTCTTCCAAATATTTCTGAATGGCCCTTTTCAACGGACGGGCGCCAAACTGTGCGTCAAAACCTTTGTCGGCAATGAAATCTTTAGCCGAGCTAGAGATTTTTAGTTTATAGTTCAAGGAGTTGACTCTTTCATATAAGCCTCTCAATTCAATGTCAATAATCAGATGAATGTCCTCTTTCGTCAACGGATTGAACATGATTACATCATCAATACGATTCAGAAATTCGGGTGCAAAAGCCTTTTTGAGAGCTTTCTCAACAATATATTTCGCATGGTCGCCTTCGCCGGCATTGGCCTGAGTATTGAACCCAACGCCGCGTCCAAATTCAGATAACTGCCGTGATCCAATATTCGAAGTCATGATAATAATCGTATTCTTAAAGTCGATATTTCGGCCAAGACTATCCGTCAAACGTCCTTCATCGAGAACCTGAAGTAAAAGGTGGAACACGTCCGGGTGAGCTTTTTCAATTTCATCTAGTAGAACGACACAATATGGCTTACGACGAACTTTTTCAGTCAACTGCCCACCTTCTTCGTACCCCACATATCCGGGAGGAGCACCAACTAAACGAGAAACTGAGAACTTCTCCATGTATTCGCTCATGTCAACACGAATCAGCGAATCAACGCTGTCGAACAAATATTTGGCAAGTACTTTTGCCAACTGAGTCTTACCAACACCAGTAGGTCCCAGGAAAATAAACGAGCCAATGGGTTTGTTCGGGTCTTTCAGCCCTGCACGGTTGCGTTGAATGGCCTTTACAATTTTAACAATTGCATCATCCTGTCCGACAACACTGCCTTTTAGTTGTTTACCCATATCCATCAAGCGTTTTCCTTCGGCCTGAGCAATGCGCTGCACCGGAACACCAGACATCATTGCAACAACTTCAGCCACTTTCTCTTCGGTAACCGTTTCGCGATGGCTAATCAGTTCTTTTTCCCAGTCTTCCTTTTCTTTTTCCAGAAGCTGCATCAGGCTTTTTTCTTTATCGCGATGGTTGGCAGCAAGTTCGAAATTCTGACTTTTGACAGCTTTGATTTTGTCTTCTTTTGTCTTTTCTATTTTTTCCTCAAGCTTTACAATCCTTTCCGGAACATTAATGTTTGAAATATGTACACGCGAACCAGCTTCATCCAACGCATCAATTGCTTTGTCAGGAAGGAAACGATCGGGAATATACCGGGCTGTCAGCTTTACACAGGCTTCGATGGCTTCAGGCGTATAAATCACATTGTGGTGATCTTCATATCGCTGTTTAATGTTATTCAGGATTTCAACAGTTTCGTCGACCGATGTAGGTTCAACCATCACTTTCTGAAAACGTCTTTCCAATGCACCATCTTTTTCTATCTGTTGTCGGTATTCATCGAGGGTTGTGGCTCCGATGCACTGAATTTCTCCGCGCGCCAAAGCCGGTTTCAGCATGTTGGCTGCGTCAAGAGAGCCAGTAGCGCCACCTGCACCAACAATTGTATGAATCTCGTCGATAAATAATATGACATTCGATACTTTCGACAGTTCGTTCAAAATGGCTTTCATTCGTTCCTCAAATTGTCCGCGGTATTTGGTGCCAGCCACAATTGAAGCAATATCGAGGCTTACAACCCGCTTGTCGAACAGCACCCTCGAAACTTTTTTCTGAACAATTCGAAGTGCAAGTCCTTCTGCAATAGCAGATTTACCAACTCCGGGTTCCCCAATCAAAATCGGGTTATTCTTCTTTCTTCTCGATAAGATCTGGGCAAGTCGCTCGATTTCGCGTTCCCGGCCCACAATGGGGTCAAGGTTATTTTCTTCGGCAGCTTTGGTAATATCGACACCAAAATTGTCGAGAACCGGAGTATCCGATTTCGAGTTAGCTGGCTTTTTGGCAGAGGCCGAAGATGCTCCACCCGCCGGTTTAGAGAAACTGTCGTCTTCGTCCGGATCGTCATCATCAAACTCCGACTTAGCTTCCGGAGATTTGTAATCTTCCAGCCTCGATTTCAGGATATAATAATTAATGTGATATTCGCTTAAAATATTACTGATCAGGCTGTCTTTATCTTTTATGAGCGCGAGCAGCAAATGGCCGGTGTTGATTGTCGGACTGCTGAATGCACGTGCTTCCAGATAGACTAATTTCAAAGCCTTTTCGGCAGATTTCAAAAGTTGAACAGATGCCTGTGAGTCAATATCTTTACCAGTTCTTAATTTTTCTTCGATTGCCTGTTTAACTTCCTGAAGATTAACATTCAGGTTTGTAAGTATCTCAATTGCAATACCTTCTCCATCGCGTAGGATTCCCAGAAAAATATGTTCCAGCCCAATACTGTCATTGCCCAATCGTATCGCTTCTTCTCTGCTATACGACAGTACATCTTTAATTCGTGGTGAAAATTGTGAATCCATATTTGTAGTCACTAATGTTAATTCGTTCCAAAATAACAAAAAGTATTCCTAAATGTTAGCGGTGTTCACCACTGAAGGAAGCTTCTTCATTCAAAAATAAGCAATAATTGATAAGGATGTGATTTAAAATACTGATTTTTTGAACATTGACCTGTTAAAATCTTAGCTATTGATTTATAAACGAAAAGCTCTGAAAAAGCTTGAATCCAGAAGTATTTTTGTATTTTTGTCAGTCAAATTTTTTAGCAAAATTTAATTAAAGAAGAAGTAAATGTCTGACGGCGAAAAAATTATCAAGATTAATATTGAAGAGCAAATGAAGTCAGCATACATTGATTATTCAATGTCTGTTATTGTTTCAAGAGCGCTTCCAGATGTAAGAGATGGTTTAAAACCAGTGCATCGCCGGGTTCTGTTCGGTATGAACGAATTGGGTACTCTATCAAACAAACCATATAAAAAGTCGGCCAGGATTGTAGGGGAAGTTCTGGGTAAATTTCACCCACATGGCGACTCTTCTGTATATTTTACCATGGTTCGTATGGCTCAGAATTGGTCGTTGCGTTATCCGTTAATTGACGGACAGGGAAACTTTGGATCCATTGACGGAGACAGCCCGGCAGCAATGCGTTACACTGAAGCCAGGTTGTCCCGGATTGCAGAAGAAACATTGTCTGATCTCGAAAAAAACACAGTTGATTTTCAACCAAACTTTGACGAGTCATTGCGTGAACCAACTGTTTTGCCAACCCGGATTCCGAATTTGCTTGTAAATGGTGCTTCGGGTATTGCAGTGGGTATGGCAACCAACATGCCTCCTCATAACCTGTCAGACACAATAGATGCCATTGTGGCATACATCGACAATAATGAGATCGACATTCAGGATTTGATCAAAATTATCAAGGCTCCCGATTTTCCTACTGGCGGTATTATTTATGGTTACAGGGGCGTTCAGGAATCTTATGAAACTGGCCGTGGCCGAATAGTGATCAGAGGAAAAGCCCATATCGAGACTACGCCGAACGGAAGAGAAAAAATCATCATCACCGAAATTCCTTATATGGTCAATAAAGCCGAGTTAATTATGAAGACGGCTGAATTAATCAATGAAAAGAAACTCGAAGGGATTTCAAATGTAAATGATGAATCGGACCGCGAAGGAATGCGAATTGTTTTCGACATCAAGCGCGACGAAATTTCGAATGTTGTATTAAATAAGCTATACAAATATACGCAGTTACAAAGCAGTTTCAGTGTAAATAATATTGCACTTGTGCATGGACGTCCGCGGATTCTGAACCTGAAAGATCTTATTCATTACTTTGTGGAACACCGTCACGAAGTTGTGATCCGCCGTTCCCAGTTTGAATTGGAACAGGCAGAAAAACGTGCCCATATTCTTGAAGGTTTAATTATTGCAAGCGATAACATTGAAGAAGTAATTGCAATAATTCGTGCTTCAAAAAATCCTGATGACGCCCGTGAGCAGTTAATGACACGCTTCAGCCTTACTGAAATTCAGGCACGGGCCATTGTTGAAATGCGTTTGCGCCAACTTACCGGCCTCGAACAGGAAAAACTGCACCAGGAGTACCAGGATATTTTGAAAGAAATTGAGCGGTTGAAAGAAATTTTATCCGACATCAATCTCCGGATGAAAATTATCAAAGACGAGCTCAATGAAATTAAAGATAAATTCGGCGACAACAGGAAAACAGAAATTATTCCGAATGCAGAGGAATTCAATCCTGAAGATTTTTATGCCGATGAAGAAATGGTAATTACCATTTCGCACATGGGTTACATCAAACGTACTCCGCTTACCGAATTTAAAACGCAGAGTAGGGGTGGCGTTGGATCCAGAGGCTCCACCACGCGCGATTCTGATTTCCTTGAGCACATGTTCAATGCCTCTATGCACAACACATTGTTGCTATTCTCTGAGAAAGGAAAGTGCTTCTGGCTAAAGGTTTACGAAATACCGGAAGGAACTAAAACTTCCAAAGGGCGAGCCATTCAGAATGTAATCAATATTGAACAGGATGATAAGATTTTGGCATACATCAATGTGATTAATCTCACAGATGCCGATTATATCAATAATAACTACATCATTTTGTGTACAAAAAAAGGTATAATCAAAAAAACCTCGCTTGAAGCATATTCCCGTCCTCGGCAGAATGGAGTGAATGCCATTACCATTCGTGAAGATGACCATCTGCTCGAAGCAAAGATGACCAACGGTAACCACCATATCATGATGGCAGTACGTTCCGGAAAGGCTGTTCGTTTCGAAGATGGCAGTGTTCGCCCTATTGGCCGGACTGCTTCAGGAGTAAGAGGTATCACGCTCGGACACGAAGGCGACGAGGTGGTTGGCATGGTTTGTGTTGAAAATGAAAATGAAGATATCCTGGTTGTTTCTGAAAATGGCTACGGAAAGCGTTCAAAGATTGGTGATTACCGCCTGACAAACCGTGGTGGAAAAGGTGTTAAAACTATTACCGTTACTGAGAAAACCGGTCAGGTTATTTCGATCAAGAGCGTTGACGATTCTTCGGATTTAATGATTATTACCAAGGTTGGACTGACAATCAGAACTTCAGTAGCTGACCTGAGAATCCTGGGAAGGACCGCTCAGGGTGTTCGATTAATAAACCTGAAAGAAGGTGACCAGATTGCGTCAATTACAATCGTTCCATCAGCCGAAACTGAAAATGAGAATCCTGAGATTGGGGAAGAAAATCCGTCAGACGATCAGAATCAGAATCTGGAGGAAGGAAATGACCAATTAGCTGAAGAATAGTGAAATAAAACTATATTTTGCATAATAATAAATTTTTTATTCCAATGAAGAGAACGACAATTTTACTTGTATTACTGTTTGCCGTTTCCGGCGTATATGCGCAAAAGGGCAAAGTAACTGCCGCATTATCTTACAAAGATGCCGGTAATCTGGAGAAAGCCGTCAAGACCATTGACGAAGCTGTTGATCCAAATAATCCAAAGGCTGAAGGTTCAATTAACTGGGCAAGTGCCTGGGAAGCCCGCGGTGAGATCTACCAGGCCATTGCTCATTCAAACGACGAAAATGTAAAAAGTCTGAGCAGTGATCCTTTGACTGTTGCATACGAATCGTACATGAAAGCGTTGCAGCTCGACGACAAGAACCGCATTGGCAAAAGTGTTAAAGTAAAACTTACACTTTTGGTTGGTGAATTAAATAATCAGGCTGTGACAGCGTATAATGCTGAAGATTATACGAAAGCATTGAAATCGTTTGAGCAGGTAATGGAAATTGAAAAAAATCCGGTATATAAGGCTGATGACCCCAACGCTGTTGACACTGCTCTTTTTTACAATGCAGGGCTAATTGCTTATAATGCAAAACTTTACGATAAAGCAATTCAATATTACAAAGAGGCAGCAAAATATAAATATAATGGTGCCCAAACATACAAATACATAGCTTACGCTTATTTTCAGAAAGGCGACACCATTGGTGGCCTCAATGAATTGCAGGATGGTTTGAAAGAATATGCCGGAAGTGGTGCTTTGCTGGTTGAAATTATCAATGTTTATCTGAACGCCGGAAAAGTTGATGATGCGATGAAATATCTGAACATGGCTCTTTCAGAAGATCCTAAAAATGCAACTTATCATTTTGCGAAAGGTACTTTATACGAAAAACTTCAAAATCTGGATGAGGCAATTGCCTGTTATGAAAAAGCAATTGAATACAAAGAAGATTATTTCGATGCATATTACAATCTTGGAGCTTTGTACTTCAACCTTGGAGTAAAACAAATCGACGTTGCCAACGCCGTACCAAGCAATCAGCCTGATAAATATGAGGAAGAAAAAAATAAAGCTGATCTCCAGTTTAAGAAATCAATTCCATTCCTCGAAAAAGCTTTAGAAATCAATCCAACGGACCGTGGTACCATGGAATCTCTCAAAACTTTATATTATCGTTTGAAGATGATGGACAAACATGCTGAGATGGTTGAGAAACTTAAAAATTTATAAAAATTTGAAGGGGCATTTTGCTCCTTCTTTTTTGGTGTATTAAAATAACATAATATTAATTCTAGGACAAATATCAACAACCAATAAATGCAGATAAACAAACATAATTAACTCAAAATCCTTCGCATAATTCCTCACTGCTTTTACTGAACCAAAACAATCAATTTTTAAACAGTCTGAAAAATTACTCAATAACCAACCCAATGCCAGTTAGTTTTTCTTTAATCTGCGGAACAAACCATTTATAAAAAAGATTTCCCTGAAGATCTAACTTTGTTAACGACTTTGACTGATTAAAATTTAGTGGAATAACCTTCAACTTATTTTGACTTAAATCCAAGCTTTTCAGATACTGAAGTTGATATAAATCCATCGGTAAAGTTATGATTTCATTTTTGCTAAAATCAAGTTCCTTTATATGCATCAGCTTAAGAATTGCTTTGGGAATATCAGTAATATGATTTTGACTAAAATTTAACTGCTCCAATGTAGTTACATTTGTAACACAATTAGGAAACGACGTGAAGTTATTTAATTGAAAATCAATATTTAATAAATGTTTACATTTGTCAATTTGAATATTAAACTCACTAATGTCGTTAATACTTAGGTTTAAGGTTTTGAGATTACTTAAATTAAATGTATTTCCTTTGATGCTTGTAAGTTTGTTGTTATTGAGATAAATTTCTTCTATGGAGGTCATCTCTCCAATTGTTTCAGGCAATTGTTCCAATAGATTTTGTGAAGCATCCAAAACTTTCACATTCAAAAGCTTACCAATTGATTCAGGTAGTTCTTTTAGTTTATTCTTATTGAGTGTCAAGTCTGGCAGTTGTGTCAGGTTCCCGATATTTGCCGGCAGTATTTCCAATTGATTCTCAACCAAAACCAATTCTTTTACGCTCCTGAGATTTCCAATGGATTCAGGGAGCTTTGTCAGTACATTTCGCCCCAATCGCAGAACTTCAAGATTGGTCAAATTTCCCAGTGTTTCAGGTACTTTCGTTAGTTGGTTCCAGTTCAAATCAATTGTTACCAAACCAGTACAATTTCCTATCTCATCAGGTAAACTAGGAATTCTATTATTAAATAAATCAAGCACTTGTAAAAGACTGCAATTTCCTATAGATGCCGGAATACCTGATAACTGATTTTCTCCGCAATACAATCCTTGCAATTGGGTTAAAGCTCCTATCGAATTTGGTAATTCAGTGATCTTATTCTCCTGTAGATGTAATTCAGATAAATTGGTAAGTCTGCCGATCTCTTCCGGAATATTCGTTAACTGATTATTATTCAGGTAAAGCTTTTGCAAATTTTTCAACAAAAACAGCGTCTCAGGGAGATTGGTCAACTGATTGTAGCCCAGTTTTAAAACCTTTAGGTTGGTTAATTTACCAATATCTTCCGGCAATGAGCTTAGTTTCTGGTTTTCAAGGTTTAGAACTGCCGCGTTTTTCTTGTCGGCCAAAGCTTCTTCCAGACTATAATACTCTTTTGCTGGTTTAACAGTTTCTTCCAGAACAACTTTCTTTCTCGACTTTTTTTGTGCATCAACGGACTGAAATCCAATCAGAAACAAAACAACAAACAGTAGTTTATACCGGTTACTCATCATCACTTTATTCATTAATTTTCGGCTGCAAAAGAAAGAAAAATCAGCAAAACGCGCTTAATTTTTATAGAAATAACAATGCGGTGATCTGCCTTTTTTGTGACAAATCACCGCATTCAAAATCTTACAGATACAAATCTGTAAACAGTAGTTCAATTGGCAACTCTCAATGAATAAAAATCTTCGAGGCTGCGGTCAATAATTTCATCAACTTCAGTCAAAACCAGCGATTTTGACTTGAATCTGAACGCTTTGTCGTCTTCTCGTTTCTGTCTTAAAACTTCCCGAAGAAGATACAGCGTTTTAATCATCTTTTTCAGTCTGTCTTCTTTCATGACTCAATTGTTTGTTTTTTGTAAATTTATGAATTGAAATTACAAATCGCAACAGTCATGACTTACTTTTTTGTTAATAAACAGTAAAATTATTGATCTAATCCCACATCCCGGCGAATATAACTGCCATAGTCTTTCAGGATTGGCTCATATTCCTGATGAAACAGTTTCGAGGAAATAATAAAGTCGGCAGTTGAACGATTGATGGCTGTCGGTATATTGTATAAGGTTGATATCCTCAGGAGCGCTTTCACGTCAACATCGTGTGGCTGCGGTTGCATTGGGTCCCAGAAGAAAATCAGCAAATCAACTTTGCCTTCCGAAATCAGCGCACCAAGCTGTTGATCTCCACCTAAAGGTCCTGATTTTAATTTAGTTACTTCCGGAGGAATTGCGTCGTTGATCCGACTAAGTTCTTCCAGTTTCGACTGCACCAATCCGCCTGTTGTTCCGGTGCAGATAAGGCTGTGCGGAGCCAGTTCCTTCCAGTTCCACGAAACCCATTCAATCATGTCTTTTTTTCGGTTGTCGTGAGCAACAATTGCTATAACTTTCTTCTTTTTCATTTTTGGTTTTCTTATTTCAACGATGCAAAGATACGACAATATTGAGCGTTATGCCTTTCGTCATTTTTAACGCTGCGTAAAATAACAGCTAATACAATAAAAAAGGCATGACCTGTTGATCATGCCTTAACAATTATTTCTAAGATGTTATTTCAAAAACTCCTTTTTAAGGCCATCTACCCATTTTGCAATGCGGTCTTTCGAC
>JAEWME010000026.1 GCA_023393265.1 Bacteroidota bacterium
AGCTTTTCCCGTTTTCCATCTTTCCGATATTTGATTTTGGTGTGCGATTCGAGTCGTTTCGCTCCGGTTACCCCAGCCGAAAAATAAATGTGATCCATCCTGTTTTTAATTGGCACCTGAAATTCCATCAATAGCGGAACTTCCAGATATAGCAACGAAAACTTGGATTTTTGGTTAGAATCGAAATACAGATTTTCAGGATAGACCTTATCCGTTGCATCGGTTTTCAAAGTCGTGTTATTGTCGATGCGATAACTCTGGAAACTCAGTCCAAGCCCTGTAACCAAGCCAATGGTCCGCCTGTGTTGCTGAATTCCTTTCGAATACTGCAAAATATTCAGGTTCAATGTATTCGATCTCAACAAATCATTATCAAGAAAACCCTGCTGACCGTTGGGATAGTTGCTGTAACTGGCCTGCGAAAACCCATTCAACCCAAATTCAACTCCGGCCCAGTGGCCTTCAAAATCGGCATCCCACGAAGATCCGCCGCCCTCATTTACTAAATCCTGAACGTTGATCAACCCTGAAAGCCAGGATGAAGGGCTTTTCACGACTATAATGGAATCATTTTCCTGCCCGAACGAGCAGAAAGCAACTAACAATGCCGCGAAAACCAAAAATGCCTGTCTCATACCAATGTTTTTCAATGAAGACGGTCAACCGGGACAAAAATTTTATACAAAAGTAAGCAATCAAAACAAGAAAGGAGCTTATCCTGCTGGATAAACTCCCTTCGGAGGGTGTTGAACGAATGAGGAATTAATCTGTAAGGCTGATTCCAACGGTGAAAGGAGTGAGTTTCGGGCCTTTGCCGTCTTCGAACAAAGGATTAAGGCTGTAATTAGCAAACAATGCAATTCCTTTGTAACCAATTCGGGCTGTAGCTTCGTATTTGAATGAATTGATATAGAAACCACTGCGGTCTTTATCCTTTGTGTCGCCGTGCTTTACTTTTGTGTGCGAACCGATTTTTACACCTCCGATTAAACCGCCGCTGATATACAGTCTGCCTTCGTTGTCGTTAACCGGAATTTGACATTCGAGCATAAGTGGCACCCTTAAATAGGACACGGAAAGTTTTGTTTTCGACAAATTGTCGTATGTCAGCGGAACAGCGCCTACCATCAGCGGGCCTTTATCGAGCGTATAAGGATTATCGAACCGGTAATCGTTGAAGCTCAATCCCATACCTGAAACTAAGCCGACGTACGATTTTGCCAATCCAATATTCAGTTCGTAGAAGTTGAAATCAAATTCGAGCGATTTGCCCTGATTGAGCGACATAAATTCCACATCATTGTAAAGGCTGTAATCGGCTTTTGCAAATGAATTAAAACCCACTTCAATGCCTTCCCAATGCCCGTCGAATTTACCTTGCTTTCTGCGGTTGTCTTTCTTCTTGCCCCAAATGTATTCAACACCACCGTCGCGGTTAATTACAACAACATCTTTGCTACCCATCTTTACGATGGTTGTGTCGGGTTTTGCAGCCGGGGCTACAGTGTCAGCAGGTGCTGCAACCGAAACTTCAGGAACTACGTCAGGTGATGAACTTTGTGCTGTGGCGCCCAGCGAAAGAGTAGTGAGGGCTGCTGCGAGGATGTAAATAATTGTTTTCATGGCTTTCATTTTAAAATTTGTCCGTAGGACGGAGAGACATTTTAAAATGTTACAGCCTTTTTAATCTTTTTTTATCGGAATCGAAAAAGCCAGTAGTTTACTGTCAAAATCGACGGAAGTAATCTTGCCGTTTTTCTCGCGATAAACGATTCTTTCTCCTGAAAGCTCGGATGCCAGCCCCAAACCAGCCCGAAGCAAACGACGGGCAGAAAGCAGGCCTTCTTCACCGGCTTTCTTTGCCTGCATGGCAAGAAATTCATCTACAGTTATCACTTTTGTACCTCCAGCCTCCGGCAAAGTAGTTACTGAAGGCGATATAATCAACTGACCTGTTGGCAGTTCAGCTTCCAACAAAGCGGTTCGCGATTCCATCATGGCCAAAGTAGACGTTTCCCGCTCCGGAAAATCCAGTGATTTCACCTGCTTTTCCTCGGTATGCTTTTGTTCCTTTTCAACAACTGGCTGGGTCTTTTCAGGTTTTACCTCTTTTACAGGTGATTTATTTTCGGCTATAGCTGTTTCGGTTGGGGCTTTTTCTTCAGGAACCTGAGATTGCTCAGGCTTCACAATTGTCTGGGCTGTCCGAGGCTGAGTTTTCGAAGTAACCGGGCTGCGCTGCGATTCATAAATTGCATTGATTCCCCAAACGAGCGCAACAACTGCAGCCGCGCGAGCCACCCAATTCATCACAATAACCGGTCGCGATTTTCTGTATAATTTCTGTTTATCCGGAAAACGAACTGCCGAATCAGGAGTGAGTTTAGCTTTCCTGAAAAGTTCGTACTCTTTTTGCAATTCAGGATGTAACAACAAGTATGATTCAAAGGCTTTTCGCTCTTCATCGTTCATATCGCCTTCCAAATGAGCAATCATTTTTATTTCTGAAGATTTCCTGGCATCTTCACCTGTCTTGTATAAGCTGTTTTTTCCGGCATAAACGATTTCTTCCTCATCGAGTTTCAGGCTTTCAATTCCATGAAGCTCTTCTTTCAGGTCGGGATTTTGTTCCAAAAAATCCAAAAACTGATCTATCTGATCTTCTGCAAGATTGCCATCGAGAAAATCGAGGAAATAGGGTTCGTAGTTGTCTCTTGTAATTGTCATACCAACAGTTCCATTTTACCAATGTAATTCTTCAGAAAAACCCTTGCCCGGTAAATATATACTTTTACCTGCGGCTCGGATAGTGAAGTGATGTCTCCAATCTCCTTATAGGAGTATCCTTCGTAATCGCGGAGCATGACCACCGTCCGTTGTATTTCGGGCAGTTGCTCCACAGCAATCTTCAGTATTTCCGACAAATCGGAATATTGTTCCTGATGCGATTCTTCCGGAAATTTATGGTCTTCGATGTATGTTTGCCGTTTGTCTTTCCGCAGAATATCGATCATCGTGTGGTAAGCGGTTGTAAACAGGTACGACTTCACCTTGTCGAAACTCACGTTTTCGGCGGTTCGCCAAAGCTTTTCGTAGCTGTCCTGAACGATGTCGCGGGCACGCTCTTCATCCCTGATATTCTTCAGGATAAAGCGAAAAACATTATCAGAATAAAGATCAACCGACTGGTTGTACTCGCTAACATTCATAGCAGTCGCTCACTTTTTTTGAGTAGGACGCACTGTTGCCTATTTTGTTACAGCAGTCGCAAGATTTTGCTGAATAGGTGTTTTAACTTTCTGAATTGCTTCGAGCAAAGTTTTGTCGATGTTCCTGATAATCGGATAAAAACCTTCTTCGCCAATGATGTTTCGGGCAATATAAGCTTTCACCTGATTGTTGATCACATCCGCCGAAACTTTAAGATCAGCCGCAGATGGCTTCACTCCCTTTTTCTCGGCATAAGCAACAAACTCGTTTAAAATACCATTTCCGCCAAGGTATTTTTCAAATTCTCCGGCCGAATGCATTGCCGAAAGTTTTTCGCGATGGCTGTCTGCATAGTCAAGTGCGAACTGATAAACCAAACCTTTCTGCGTGATTTTTGAGAAATAGGGCGAATAACCCGAAGTATCAGCAGGGACAAAGAAATCAGGCATAATGCCGCCACCACCATGTACAACCCTGCCTGAAAGTGTTTTATACTTCACAGTATCGGAATAATGAATGGAATCTGCCCGCTGAAACTCACCGTGAATAGCCCGATCCATGATGTCTTTATAATATTGTTCATTTCCTTTGTCGTAAGGTTTCTGGATGCAACGGCCACTCGGTGTATAGTAGCGTGCAACAGTCAAACGTACAGCACTTCCGTCGTTAAACGGAATTTGCTCCTGAACAAGGCCTTTCCCAAACGACCGGCGTCCAATAATCCAGCCACGGTCGTTGTCCTGGATAGCTCCGGCAAAAATTTCACTGGCCGAGGCAGAAAAATCGTCAACCAGCACAACAATGCCTTTTTCGCGAAATGCACCACGACTATCGGCCTGGTATGTTTTACGAGCCTGGGCATTTCCCTGCGTATAAACAATTAACTCGCCTTTATCAAGAAATTCATTCACCATGCGAATCACCGCATTGAGGTAACCACCGGGATTTCCTCGCAAGTCAACAATGACACTTTTCATACCCAGTTGGTCAAGCTTTTTCATTCCGTCCATGAATTCCTCATAGGTTTTTTCGCCAAAGCGGCTGACTTTTATGTAGCCTGTATTGTCGTCAATCATATAACTCACGTCGACACTGTAAATCGGGATATCGCCACGGATAATGTCGAAAGGTATCATTTCATGGAAGCCTCTGCGCTTGATGCCAACTTTCACATGAGTGCCTTTTTCGCCGCGCAGTTTGTTCAACACTTTTTCGTTCTTCAGTCCTTTTCCGGCCAAAAGTGTGTCGTTAACAGTCACGATACGGTCGCCCGGAAGGATGCCCAGTTTCGACGACGGGCCGCCCGAAATAACATCAACCACCATCACTGTATCGTTTTGAATTGAAAACTGCACCCCAATGCCACCAAAATTACCACGCATTTCTTCTTCTACTCCAACCAGCTCCTTCGCCGGAATATAAGTTGTATGCGGATCGAGATTTTTTAACATCTCCGGAATGGTTTTTTCAATCAGCGAATCAGTTGAAATAGAGTCGACATAGGCGCTTTGAATAAGGTCGACGATTGCATCTATTTTGTTAGCCTTGGATGACTGCGCATAATGATCCCCGGCATTCCGGTTGAGTTTGTTGCCAAGAAAAATACCGACAACCAGCGTAATTGCCACGATTATCGGGATAAAAACTGAATATTTTAAGTTTCTCATGATTTGTCTGTAATGTTATTTGCTTCCGAGGAAGTGCTTCCTACATATCAATACTCACCTGAATTACTTCAATATTGGCTTTTTCAAGTAATTCAACTCCGTCGTTTATGTGATAATTCTCGAAAAAAACCACCCTTTTTATTCCGGCCTGAACGATCAGTTTAGAGCATTCCAGGCAGGGAGACGAGGTTACATATAAAGTTGCTCCATCGCTGCTGTTGTTCGACTTGGCCACTTTAGTGATTGCATTTGCCTCAGCATGTAGAACGTATGGATAGGTTTTGTTGTTTTCGTCTTCGCAGTTATTCTCAAATCCCGAAGGAGTTCCGTTATAACCATCAGAAATAATCATTTTGTCTTTCACGAGCAAAGCACCAACCTGACGCCTCTTGCAATAGGAGTTTTGTGCCCAGATGGCTGCCATTTTCAGGTATCGCTGGTCGAGAAGATATTGCTTGCTGTTTTGTTCGGGTTCATTTTTCATGGCTATCGGCTAATTATTCTGTTTTCCAATTTTGTAATCCGACAAAAGTAACGATTGATCTGTATCGATATTTCACTATCTGTTACAAAAAAACGTCCACCTTTAATCAGATGGACGTTTTTCAAGAATATAAGTACTTCGTTTATTTCAGAAATTTTTCGACAACGCCAAGTAAATCTTTCGATTTGATGGGCTTCGCCAGATAATCATCGCACCCGGCATCCAGCGCTTTCTCGCGGTCGTCCGACATGGCAAAAGCAGTTTGGGCAATAATAGGCAGAGACGGAAATTTCTTTTTCAGGATTTGGGTTGCCTCGTAACCGTTCATTTCAGGCATTTGTAAATCCATAAAAACCAAATCAATATTGTCGTGCTCATCACAAATCTGAACGGCTTCCAACCCGTTTTTTGCCCAGAAAATGGTTGCACTCAGCTTGCTCAAAACTGCCTTAAGGTACAGAAAGTTCGACTCGACATCCTCCGCAATCAATATATTTGGAAATACATTTTCACTCATTTTACGGGTTTTCTTTGAAGTATGACTTTACATCAACCAAATATATTGAAACATTCGCTGAATTACTATTCTTTATCAAAAAAAATGAGGAATGACCAAATTTTGGTCTCCTTTGGAAAACCCAGATATTTAAGGTGTGACTTTAAAATCTATACTTTAAGGAAAAGCCGGTCGGGAAATAAGAACCCAACCGACTTCCTTGCTGTCTATACCTGCTGTAGTGGTTTTACTTAGCAGATTTCTTCAAGTAAATATCACCATCCATGTTTTTCATCATCATTTCGGGGCCTCCCCCGTTTATCTTTCCGTAGACCCAATCTTCCTTTTTGATTTTATACAAGCCGGGAGCATTTGTTTTTTCTGTTTTCTCTGGAGTTTTGTCGATTACAACATCAAAATCGCTGTAGATTTCGCCATTGTCCGATTTCATTTTCAGGTTTGCTTTGGTCGTTGCCGGAAGTGTGACGCTCACATCCCCATTCAGTGTCGAAAAAGCCATTGGCGCATTGGGATCAACCTTGTTAAAAGTTACAACAATATCACCATTTACCGTATTGGCAACAACGGAACCGGAAATATTTGTCAGTGTTATTTTTTCGTTCGTATTACTAATTTCAAGTTCTCCCACTAAGTTCTCAACATTAATTTCTCCATCGTTTACAGTTCCCAGCTTAAGCTTCACATCCTGCGGAATTTTCAATTCCAGATCAACTGCTTTATTTGGATTTCCGGTGTTAATCGTGACGTTATTGTCTGCTTCTTTTGCAGTTACTTCAAAACCACCTCCAGAAGCAATTCTCTTCATACCGTTTACATTACTCCGCCGATCATTGTCATCTTCATTTCGTGGAGTGGCATTGATTACGACTTCACTACCTGTTGAACCCACAACTTTTATCGATCCGGTAACCAGTTGCACTTTTAACGAATATGATTTTCCGGGGCTGCTTAACGGAACGGTTAACTGCTCTGTTGAACTGCTCTGACCGAAGACATTCACACTAATAATCAGGCTTATAATTACTAAACCCATCATTTTATTTTTCATGATTTTGTTTTTTAACATTACGATTGCTTTTTGATGTATACATCACCATTTAAAGTTTCGAATTTGAAAATGGCCCCACCTTTTCCGAAGCGGACAGTCGTGGTTTTATCGAGTTTGAAAACTGATTGCGAACCTCTTTTATCCTGAATTTTTGTAGCCGACACCGGTAATTGTTTGGCCTCTGCAAAATCGGTGAAAAAATCGCCGTGCATACTTTTAAAAGTCAGGTCAGCCGATAAGTCTGGTTGGTAAGTAACGCGAATATCACCATTGATAGTTTGATACGAGGATGCTTCCGGCGGATTGCTCAGATAATTTACGGAAATATCGCCATTCACCGTGTGAGCCAGCGTAATACCTTTTGCATTTTTCACTTGTATCCCGGCATTCACGTTGTTGATCTTCAATTTTCCGCTGACATTTTCGACTGAGATCAAACCATCATTTATGGTAGAAATATCCAGGTTTGTTTCATAAGGTACTTTCACTGTATAATCAACCTGATAACCATATTCTAACCGGTTGTTTCCGTTCCGCTGCCAGTTTCGCATGGGACGCGAATCATAAGGTTCGGCCATATAGGCGGTCACCGTATCTGATTTCTGTTCGAATCCCAGCTTAAATTCCCTTTTGCCAATGTCAAGATCCTTGTCGCTATCGGCCGAAATGGTTTTATCAATTTCAAGCAGTACTTTGCTTCCGGCGTAACCTTCCACCTTAATGAAGCCAAAAATATTGTAAACAGCGAGCGTGGTTTGCGACGAGCCCGCAGAAACGGTGAATTCTTTGCTCACATGCTCACGAAATTCCTTCGCAAAGGCACCGGGACTATTACAAAACAATCCCACTCCTGCAATCAGGATAATTATCAGTTGTTTCATGATGTTCATTGTTTAAGTGTTTTCAAATTAGCTTCTGAATACTTTTCTCAATATTCAGTTTAACTTTCTGATTGATATCCTTCTTATTCAAAAGTCGCTGCAAAGACTTTACCGAGCCCTTTTCCTGAAGTTTCACCATTACATCAGCAATGGCCGTTTGCATGATGGGTGAATCCTGCTGCTCAATGCTTTGCACAAGACCTTCGCGTACCCTGGGGTCGTCCGCCAGCTTTGTCAGCGCCTCAAGTGTTGCAAGACGAACATTTACATTCGGATCCTCATTCAGGGTTGTAAATAACGCCCCTATCACCTTTAAATCAACATTCGTGATTTCTTCGGTGTAGGCAACAGCCCTGATGCGCTGCGATGCCGATGGGTCTTGCAAGAGAGAAAACATGAGAACCTGTTTCACTTCGGATATCTGAGAAGAGAGCGAGTCGATCTGCTGATTATACGCTACAGACTGCTGTTGGGGCTGACGCAAAAAATATCCACCCACCAATCCAATTGCAATCAGCAAAACACTGTAAGCCAGCCTGGGCTGTACCTGTACCGACAGGAATTCCATTAGTTTGTCAATCCATTTTCCTGAATGGCTTTCGCGCTCCGTCTTTTCATTTTTAGAAGCTGAAAGTGCCGTGCGAAAATCAGCTTCCATTTTTGCCGAAGGTTCAGGCTGCTCCAGGTCTCCCATCAGGTACCAAACTTTTTGAAGCGCTTCATATTCTTCCCTGCATTCGCCACAAACCTCCAGATGATGTGTCAGTTCCGCTTTCTGGCTGTCCGAAATTGACCCATCCAAAAAAGAAGTTAACTGTTCTCTGTATTTTTCACATTCCATGATTCTTAATTTAGCTGTCGATCCTCAAATAATTGTTTTTCAACTGAGTAAGGGCCCGGTGAATCCTCACTTTAACCGCCCCTTCAGTAATATTCAGTATTACAGCAATTTCGCTGTACTTGAGTTCCTGGTACCGGCATAAAACCAACAATTCCCTGTTTTCGATACTCAGCATCTGCATAGCTATCTCCAATAACCTCAACTCCTCAGCTTTAACCATCCGCGAATCGGAAGAATGATCACCTTCAATTCGTGTTTCATATTCCGAAACATCGGTATGCGCTGGCGTTTTGCCTGCCTTCTTGAAGTGATCATACACCAGGTTTCGGGCTATCCTGTACATCCAGGTACTAAACTCACCGTGTCCCCGAAAACCATCGCTGTATTTTAACATCCGGATAAATATATTCTGAACTAAATCTTCACTCAGTTCTTTTTGGCGCGTCATATTGTACAAAAAACTGTATAACAGTCTGTTATATCTTTCAAACAGCAAGCCCATTTTATCGATGTCGCCATTTTGTACCCTTTGCATCAGTTCATTATCGGTAAGTTTCTCCAAGTATCGATCTGTTTTTGTTCGGATTTCAAACTGCTAACCTCAGAAAAAGAAAAAGGTTACAGGATTTTTCAATATTTTTTGCTGAGAGATTTATCATTTGAAAAGTAATGCTAAACGACCAGTAACAGATAACATTATAAAAGAAAAAGAGGTTTTTCTTTCGTGAATTGTACATGACCAGTCCGGGAAACGGATGAAAAAACAAAAGCCACCTAACTGTTTAAAGTCAAGTGGCTATTCGTTGTACCCGAAGCCGGAATCGAACCGGCACGATATTGCTATCACTGGATTTTGAGTCCAGCGCGTCTACCAATTCCGCCATTCGGGCGTGTTTGTAAACAGGCTGCAAAAATAATGGAAAATTCCTATGCGCAAAAGATTTCTTTCGAAATTTCCTGAATTTCCGAACGACCTAAAAATTTTACCGAAAATAGTGGCTCAGCTTCGTTTTATAAATAGTTTAAATAACTGAAATACTGACGTATACCGATTCAAAATAGTAAAAGCAAACCGTCAGAAAGCGTATGCTTCAGAACAGAAACGTTCCTTAATCTAAAGAAAACTACTTTTTTATACCTTTAGCCAACTCTTTTTTAACCCTGCGACAAACCGAAATTCATGAATCAAACCGACGAAAAGGAGCTTTACCTGAAGCTAAAAAACGGAGACGAATCGGCATTTCGGTCTATTTTCAGGAATTACTATCCACCGCTTTGCCACTTTGCATTTCAGTTTCTGAACGACCGGGAACTTGCAGAGGAAACAGTTCAGGATTTATTCGTCAAGTTTTGGGAGAAGAGAGAAACGTTGAATATTGAAAATTCGGTAAAACACTACCTCTTTCGTGCAGTGAAAAACCAATGCATCAACCAGCTTCAGCACGAAAAAATAAAGCAAAAATATGCCGGGAAAGTAAAAGAAAATTTTCGGGAAAGTATCGATCCTGAATTCTGCTTTCCGGAAGTTGATTTGGTCGGGAGAATCGAAAAAAGTATCGAATCTCTTCCTCCAAAACGAAAAGAGATTTTCAGGCTAAGCCGCGAAAATGGGCTGAAATACAAAGAAATTGCCGACGAGCTCCATATTTCGGTAAAAACGGTTGAGGCACAAATGGGACTGGCGCTGAAACATTTGCGCGAAGAACTGAAAGACTTTAGCGATTACCTGATCAACCTGCTCTTCATTTTCAGAAAAAAATAATCATTCAATTAGGGGTGATTTGTACAAACCGATGTCATATAGTCGCTTGGAGACAAACAAAAATATATCAGACAAAAATTGGGAGTTAATTGCCAAATCAATTTACGACGAACATTCAGCAGAGGCATCCGAAGGCCGGGAAGTTTCTGACGAAACGCAAATTGACCGGGCAACACTGGAAGAAGCAAAGCAAACCGCCCAACAAGTCGATTGGTACCTTGGCACCAAAAGCTACGATGCCGATCGGGCCTGGGAAAAAGTTGAAAAACGCATCAGACGGGAAAATTTTGTTCGACTTCCCTGGCAAAAATCCATTCTGCTGAATCCGTTCGTTCGGATTGCGGCTATGGTTGTTTTGGCATTTCTGCTTGCTTTCTCTGGTTACGAAATTTTCAGAACGAACGCCCCAATTGCGATGGTTGAAGTTTTGTCAGGAAACAACCCGAACCGCCAAATCGAGCTTCCCGACGGTACGCTGGTGAGCCTGAACTTGGAAACCCGTTTTAGTTATCCTGAAAAATTCGATGGAAAAACAAGAGAAGTAAACATCGAAGGAGAGGCATTTTTCGAGGTAAAACCCGACAAAAGCAAACCATTTATCATTCATGCCGGAAATGCGCAAATTAAAGTTCTTGGTACCAGCTTCAATGTAAACGCATATCCGGAAACCAAGCAGGTTGAAGTGATTGTTGAAACCGGACGGGTGCAATTTTCGAACCACGCAGACGACAAACACGAAAACGACGAACTGATTCTGACCCCCGGCGATAAAGGGACACTCGATTGCAACAAACAACTGATGAGTAAAACAACCAATCAGGATCCCAATTTTATCGCCTGGAAAACCCGCATTTTCACGTTCAAAGCCACGCCTTTAAGCGAAGTGGTGGATGAACTGGCAAAAGTGTACAAAGCCGACATCAAATTAGCCAGTCCTGAACTTGGTGGGTTGCTGCTCACATCCCAGTGCAACAACTATTCGCTCGATTTCATTATCGAAATCATAAAAACGACGTTCGATCTTGATGTTGAGCAGGTTGGTGAGGGATATATCCTTAAAGCAAAATCCTGACAACTGTAATTTTCAATTAAGCCATGAAAACATTCAGTATCAAACCCTGCGTCATATTTTTCATATTTTGTATTCTGTTCCTGAATATTTCGGGAGGACTGCTTGCACAAAAAAAACAACCCCGACAAGTTGGCAAGCCTGTTCCTGAATTCAAAACAACACAGGAACACAAATCCGACCAAACGCCCAATGTTCTCGACCAGAATATTAGTATTTATGCTGAGAATGAACCTCTTTCCGACGTCATTCAACGTATGTGCAAATACCTAAACCTCGACTATTCATATAATTCGAGTTTGCTCGAAGGCAAGAATATTAACCTGAACGTATCCAACAAACCAATCAAGTACATCCTGGAGCAATTGATGAAAGATTTTTATCTGCTCTTCGAAATTGAAGATAACATTCTGGTTGTGAGAGACTATGTACCACTCGACAAAAGTCTGGAGTACGATAAGAAAATCAGGAATTACAAGAACCAAACCGGATTTATTTTCGACAATCCGAAGAAGAAATCAATTACCATCAACTTCCAATCATCGAGCAATCTGATCATCATTCCGGTTGTGATTAATAATTCCGACACTTTGAATTTCATTCTCGACACCGGCGTCCGCTATCCGATCATCACTGAGCTACCTTTCGTGAATAAACTAAACCTGAATTATCTGCAACCTATCGACATCAAAGGGCTTGGCGAAGGGGAACAACTTACAGCATACCGGTCTGGGAATAACACCATCAACATCAATGGGTTGGTGGCATACGATCAGGAAATTCAAATGGTCATCAACGAAAATTTTCAGATCTCGCACATTCTTGGCATTCCCGTGCATGGTCTCATCGGGTTTAATCTATTTAAAGACTACGTGGTAAAGATTGACTATGAAAACCACAAAATTACGCTGACAAAACCGGAGCACTTTAAATACACACAAAAAGACAAAGATATTGTGCTGCCGCTCAGTTTCGAGCAAAACAAGCCTTTCATCAAAACAAGCATCGTAACTGACAAAAACGAAGAAGTGCCTGTTAAACTGTTGGTTGACACTGGCGCCAGCGACGCCATCTGGCTCTCGGCAAAATCGGACAACCGTATTTCGATTCCCGAAAACCACATTGAGACATTCCTGGGAAAGGGATTGAGCGGCGATCTTTTTGGTACAAAGGGACGTATTGGAGCAATTTGGGTTGGACCTCTTGTTTTGTATGAGCCAATTGTTGCTTTTCCCGAAAATGCGATGGTTGACGAACTGATCGGCAGAAATGACCGAAATGGTACACTTGGGGCCGAAATTCTGCGAAGATTTTATGTAACGATAGACTATCCGAACCGGCGTCTCATTCTGCGCCCAAATACCGAAGTGAAAGACGACTTCAACTACAACATGAGCGGATTGGAAGTAACCAACCCGATGCCCGGATTGCCTATTTTCCTGATCAGCAACATCAGGAAAAATTCACCTGCCTATTATGCCGGAATTCAGGAAAACGATCAGATCATCACGCTCAACAACAGCAATCATAAAACATTAACTTTGAACGATATTAATTTGCTGTTTCAAAGTCACGAAGACAAAAGGATAAAGATGACAGTACTCCGTAACGGGGAACAAATCAAGACTGAGTTCTTCCTGAAAAAAATGTTTTGAAATGAAAAAAATATGCGGAATCCTCTCATTTGTTTTCCTCCTGTTTTCAGTTTCTCTTCGGGGACAGGAGGAAAACAGTTCCGCATTGGATAAAAAAATTTCGCTCACAGTGCAGCAGGAAGCCGTTTCTGTCGTACTGGAGAAAATCACAGAAAAATCGAAGGTTCTTTTTTCGTACGACGCAGGCCTGATCGACACCGAAAAACCAGTCAGCCTGAACGTAACAGACACCAGCATCCGCGAAATATTAAGCCTGATTCTTGAACCGAGATTCTCATGGCAACTCATTGGAGACCAGGTTGTAATTTCGGGCAGCGAAAACGACACTGGAGAAACAGGCAACCCAACTGAAAACGCTGCTTTGCCGCTGATTATTTTCAGGGGTAAAATTGTAGACGCGCATGAAAAAACAACCCTCTCCTACGCCAGCGTGTCGGTAATCAGGAGAAATTTAGGTACCATTACCAACATAGACGGCGAATTCGAACTCAAAATTCCGGAGGTAATGCGCCCCGATTCGCTGCTAATTTCCAGCCTGGGGTATCGACAAAAAAAACTGGCTGTTGCTGAAGTAGAAAAAGACAGCCTACTGATTCAGCTCGAACCGGTTTCTTTTCAGTTGAAGGAAGTAAAAGTGACGGTCATCAACGCCCAGAGCATCGTGGAAAAAGTCAGTTCGAAAATTCCGCTCAACTATCCTCCTGACACTGAAATGATGACAGCCTTTTACCGCGAAATACTCAGGCAGGACAACGAATACATTGATGTGGCTGAAGCACTGATGGAAATCAGGAAAGCGCCATACGACAACCCTTTTTCGGAAGATAAGATAAAGTTTATAAAAGGCCGTAAAAACCTGAATGTAAAGCCATTTTCTCTGGTTGACTTTAAAATTCAGGGCGGCCCTTACTATGCAACACAACTTGATATTGCCAAAACAATCGAATCGTTTATCGACCCCAATTTCCGGGAGTATTATAAATATATGCTCGACGAAATCATCAACTTCAACAACCGCGACACCTACGTCATTCAGTTCAAACCGGTTGAAAAAATGGACAACCTGTCCTA
>JAEWME010000084.1 GCA_023393265.1 Bacteroidota bacterium
CCTGGAAAATCATAAGACTTTTGAAAATGCAAAAGGACTGGACGATTTTAAACGAACGAGATATTTTGCTTTTGAATCCACGACAGGGGAATCTCCGAGTGTTGAATTTGTAAAAGCCAATTTTAAGCTGATAAAGACCTTCTCAAACAAACATGCCTGGGGTTTCATATACGAAAATCCACACCCCGAAATATCTCAAAATAATAATTAAATGCCGGATTTCTTAATTTAAATCGGCTACATCTCAACTATGATTCCGATGCTACCGGTAACCAAACTGCGGCTGGCTGGTGGCGTAACACCGATGTTGTTTGCCTTCCAGGTCGTTTTGGCATATCCGAGCGAGCCAACAAGCCGGTAATAATTCAGCAAACCCGAGTTTCGCAGTTTCCAGTCGAACTTAATTTCAGAACTCACCGTCCAGTCATAAATACCATCTTTGGTGAAATTCAGAAGTGGATATTTATAAACGTCAGTTCCCATTTGATAGCGGTAAATGTCTCCGGTAATCTGGTACGGATCGGTATTGTCGAGGTCATTGGTTCCATGAATAACCAGCCGGTTTTCGAGCGACAAAACCAAATCGGGTACTGCCACATTAACCAGTTTCCAGTTCAATTCTCCGGAATTGGGCGGAAGATAGAAGCCGAGGTTAAATTCATCATGCGTATAAGTCATGTCAAGCGCACGATTGCTGCCAAAAGTATTGAAATCAGTTTCAGGATAATGGGTATAAACAAATGGCGTTAAGCGCGTATATTTCAGGGTTGAAGTTGTTCCGGGTATTACTTCTGAAAGCAGGTTTGTCTTCCAGCCCAACTGCCACGCATACCGGTTACGCGGCATTTTCAGCAGATTTTTCGTTTCGGTGAAACTGAATTCATCAATAAAAAAGCCGCCCCACACTTTGCCCACCGAAGGTATCAGCCCTGCCACATCGAAATACATGGTCAGGTTATCATGGTCGCCCACGTCAATTTGTGTAAAATGGGGCATCACAAAAGGAACGAGGTAGGCCAATTCGAAACGCTTCGACCAGATATTACCGCCACCGGCAGAAATCTGCAACCATTTCGACGGCATAAATTCAATGAGATGATAAGTAAAATTCTTCTGAACCTGCCCCAGATCGTAGCCATAAATGTCGTAGCGATAAACCGAATCCTGATTGGCATACGAAAACAGCGAACCAACCAGGTAAGAGTAACGAATCCATTTGGCTGGCTGAATTTTCAGTTCCACTCCCGGAAAGCGGCGGGCTGTCGACGATAAGACCAGGTTACTTTGATCGTGTCCCCACGCCCTGCGCTGGTTGTGTACGCCCAACTGAACGGCTCCATCAAACCACGAACCAGCCAGTTCGGTGTGATAAATAATTCCGGCTGTAACTTTGTCGCGCACCGGTTTTCCTTCTCCTGAAGTGCCTTCGGCCAGCACGTGCGCCCACATGGTTTCGAAATTAAACTGATATGGAAGATATGAATAGCCAATGTTTTCGTAAGGAAAAACAACCTGTCCGCCTTTGGTGTACGACTGATAGAACAGGTCGGGAGTCAGCTTTTCAATTCCAAGCCCGATTCCGGCATTAAAACTGACATGCTCGCCCAAATCTCCTGACAAATAAGGTTCCCCAATCAGGCTGGTTCCCCAGGTGCCGTTGTCGCCCATCCCGCTACGAACTGATGTTTCTGCACTGAAACCAGCCAGAGCAAATGTGTTTTTTCCTGAATCTTTATAAACAGTGAGCCCGTTGGTGTCCACCGTCACATCTTTCAGGTTTTGGGCAACCAGCTTTTTCTCGCGGTCGTTCAGTTGATCAGAATTCTGCAACCCAGATAACAGTTCAGCAATATAAATGCGGGTATAAGGTTTTGCCTGCGGCAGAAATCCAAGCTTTCCGGCAGTTTCCAGATAGTCGAGCAACTGATAAACCGGATTGCTCAGCGGAACAATTCTATTTTTAAGCCGCATGGCTGATAAATCAACGGATTCTTTCGACCCTGCAGAAGCCGGACGTTCCGACTTTTTCTGAGCAGCCTTTACATTTTTGGCTGAAAAAAATGTCATTCCCACCATCAGGACAACAATCAGGAAAAAAGAAAAAACTGACCGGTTTTGCATATCTGGAGTTTTAAATGTCAACAAAAGTAAAATTAAAGAATTGAGTTTATATTTAGTGTTAAATCAAACGCTGTAAGTAAAATTTTGCTGCACGATCCGGGCAAATGAAACATGTCAGTCACTAAAAAATCTTAAAACAAGTTCCCCCTCATGCCACAAAACAATACAAAGGCTTCATTGTTTCTTACCTTTGCAAAAGCTAAAAGCAGCAAAACGGCAACGTGAAGCAAAAACATCAAATATCTTTTCTGGCACTGGTTCTAACTATGTTACTGCTCTATCCCGGAGCAGTGAAGATGGTACACACGCACCATGAGAATTCAGGAGAAAGCCTGATGATCCAGGGTGTTGCATCCATGCACCAAACCAAAGATTCGTGCCCAGTTTGCGACTTTGAGTTTGTTAGCTTCATCAGCGAACCATCCATTCACATCGACTATTTTCCGTTCGTTTTCTCAACAATCAACGATCAGGAAACCGAAAAATCGGTTGTCGAATTTACGCGCTACTTCTCGCTTCGGGCACCGCCGGCAATTGCCTGAAACCCATTTTTTCTTTCAATTTATTATCCTGACAGCAGGCTTGCATAGGCTGGTCTGATTGCGAGTCGTCCCTTTCATTTAACAGTCTGTCAATGATTTTGCATCAATGACTTCGGCAATCATATTCTGAAGCACTTTTTACAATTGGCGTTTTTGCAAAAGCCGCGTTGTCAGCAAAAAATATTTAAATCATCAAAAATAAAAAATGAAGACAATCTATATAGCGGTGCTGTTTGTGCTTTCGTTTGTTGTAGCGCAGGCCACCGAACCAACAAAAAATTCGACAAAAGCCAGCCTCGAAGGCAAAATCACCGACAAATCATCCGGCGAAACATTGCCCGGCGTTTCAATATATTTTCCAGACCTGAAAATCGGCACCGTGAGCAAGGCCGACGGAACCTTTTTTATCGGAGAACTTCCTTCGGCCAAAGTGCTGGTTCAGGTCAGTTCGCTCGGTTATAAACTGATTGTGCAGCAAATTGATTTAGCCAGCCAGAAAAAAAGCGATTTTGCGCTCGAACCGGCCGTGACCGAAATCAGCGAGGTGGTTGTTACCGGGCAAACAGGCGGTATCGAAAAAGAAAAAACACCCTCGCCCATCACCATTATTTCACCATCTTTCCTGAAAGAAAGCGCTTCGACCAACGTGATTGACGCACTGGCCGGGAAAGCCGGAATCTCGCAAATCACCACAGGTGGCGCCATTTCGAAACCGGTCATCCGCGGATTGGGCTACAATCGCGTGGTGGTCGTAAACGACGGGATTCGGCAGGAAGGCCAGCAGTGGGGAGATGAGCATGGTATTGAAATCGACGAATTTTCGGTAAACAAGGCCGAAGTTCTGAAAGGTCCGGCCAGCCTGGCTTTTGGCTCCGATGCCATGGCGGGTGTCATCAACCTGATGTCGGCTCCGGTCCTTCCGGAGGGAACCATCACCGGAAATATCTCCAGCAACTACCAAACCAACAATGGCCTGATCGGCAACTCGATCAACTTTTCAGGAAACAAAAAAGGTTTTATCTGGGATTTGCGGGCCAGCGACAAAATGGCACACGATTATCAAAATAAATATGACGGTCGGGTTTTCAACTCCCGGTTTGCCGAAAACGCTTATGAAGGAATGCTTGGAGTCAACCGCTCGTGGGGCTATTCGCACCTTGTTATGAGCGCTTACCAACTGAAGCCGGGCATCGTGGAAGG
>JAEWME010000196.1 GCA_023393265.1 Bacteroidota bacterium
TTCGAAAAACATGGTGCTACCGCTTGAACAACAGCTAAAAATTTTCGAGCAAAAGACCGGCTCTGCCATATTGGTGGCGCTTTTGTTGGGTGCCACAGCAGCCGGAGCGTCGGAAAACGATTTGCAAATCCTGAAAAAATTCTCGGCATACTTCGGCATGGCTTATCAGATCAAGGACGACCTCGACGAATACCGCGAATCGAACGAACATACGCAGGTGGCCGATTACCCGCTGATGCTATCCATTCTTTCTGAAAATGCACCGGATTTGGCCGTTGAGGATATTCAGATTGCCTACGCACGCAACGACAAGCAACAGGTTGCCGATTGGATTGAAGCAAATCAGATTGTAAAAGTGGCAGAAGAACTTTTGGCAGCACATACCACAAAAGCCTACGACGAACTGGGCAAACTGCAAAACCTGAAAATGAAGCTCAGTCTTTGCACAGTGCTGGGCAAAATCTTCTAAATTTTAGCGCATAAAAAGCAAAAAGGACAAACGGCATGCGCTTGTCCTTCCAAACTATCGCTAGTTAAACTTATTTTACAGCAATTTCGATCTCTGCTTTTTCCAGTCCTACCGATTCTGCGGTCAGCTTTATTTTTCCTGATTTTCCGGTTGGTCTCAGCACAACCAGGCATTTCCCTTTGAAACTGGTGACTTTGGGAGTTTGGAAACTCTTCATGTCGGTCGGATTGCCGTTCTCAACGCCAGCAAGTGTGCAGTCACCGCCAATCGTAAAATTCACCGGAAGAGCTGCGTCCGGAACCAGTTGACCTGCTTCGTCGGTTACTTCAACGGTAACGTATGCAAGGTCATTCCGGTCGGCACGGATTTCCGTTCTGTCTGCGGTCAGTCTTATTTTTGCTGCTTCGCTGGTGGTCTTCAGGATTTTTGTTTCAACGTCATTGCCGTCCTGCATTCCGATGGCTTTCAATTCACCAGCTTCATAGGGAACGATGAAGGTGGCAGTCAGTTTTGTTTCTGCTGAAACCGGTTGTGTGCCGATGGCTTTTCCGTTCAGCTCCAACCTCACCTGCGGATAGTTCGAGTAAACATTCACGTACATCAGTTTCCCTTCATTTCCTTTCCAGTTCCAGCTTTGCTGTTCGTTTGGCCATCCCCAGTAGCTCACCAGTTCCTTTTTGTCGTCGGGCACTGGAGCATGAACTGCCATTTCCAACTTGCTGATTTTCCAAACCACATCGCGGTAATACGACTGTGGCTTTTTAAACCCGCAAACGTCGATGTCGCCACAATAGGCGTTGTACCAGGGCCAGCCGGGCGAAAATTGCGGTTTGGCGTCTTTTTCGGAAATAATGGCGTGCCCAATACCGGCTTCGCCATAGTAGTCCATCGCCGTCCAGACGAAATCGCCCAGTGCATACGGATGTTTCTCAACCATTTGCCAGTTTTCCAGAGCTTCCATTGCAACCGATTCGGTTCCGATCATCATGCGGTCGGGGTATTTTTCGTGGTCGGGCTCGTAGCGGCGCCACTGGTAATTGTATCCTCCCACATCAAGCAGCGCAAACGCCGGGGCAGTGGCTTCCCACGGGCGTCCCTGGTGATCCCAGAATTCGCAGATTGCTTCGGTTACCGGTCGCGTTTGATCCAGGTTTTTGACGATGTCGTACAGCTCCTTCGTAATTTTCAATCCTGAAGTGTCGGCCCGTTCGTTGATTTCGTTGCCAATGCTCCACAAAATAACCGATGGGTGGTTCCGATCGCGCAACACCATCGATTCGAGATCGGCCCGGTGGTATTTGTCGAAATAGCGGTTGTAATCCTCCGGATTCTTGGGGCGCTGCCACTGGTCGAAAGCTTCATCGATGACCAAAACGCCGAGCCTGTCGCAGGCATCGAGAAATTGCTGCGAAGGTGGATTGTGGCTTGTCCTGATGGCGTTGAAACCGAATTTTTTCATCAGTTCCACACGACGTTCTTCAGCGCGGTCGATGGTAGCCGAACCCAGCGGGCCGTTGTCGTGGTGCATGCAGCCGCCCTTCAGCAGCAGAGGTTCTCCGTTCAGCAGGAAACCTTTTTCGGCGCTAAATTCAAGTTTCCGGATACCAAAAACAGTGCTCTTTTTGTCGACAACCATTCCCTTGTATTTAATTTCGCTCACGACCGTGTAGAGGACCGGCGTTTCCGGCGACCAAAGTTTCGGACCCGAAATATTCAGCGTTTGCGTGGTTTTGTTATCTCCGCCTGAAGTTGTTTTGATGTCGGAATTCGTTTGTGCAACAGGTTGGTTGTCGGGCGACAGAATTTGTGTTGAAACGGTAACGTCCACGTCGCCGGTAGTGATGTTGTCAACCGAAGTTTCTACCTGTACGGTTGCCTGCTGTGCCGTAACTTCAGGAGTGGTAACAAAAATGCCCCAGACCGGAATGTTAACGAATTCGGTTGTAATCAGTTTTACGTGGCGGTAAATGCCCGAACCGCTGTACCAGCGACTTGTTTTTCCGAGGTTTTTCACCTTCACTGTCAACACATTTTTTTCTCCTGAATGTTTGATGTAGGGTGTGAGGTTGAAATAAAATGGTGTGTATCCGTAGGCATGAAAACCAACATGTTGCGCATTGATCCACACGTCGGCTTCCTGGTAAACACCGTCGAAATAAACCTGTATTTTCTTGTTTTTTGCCGATTTATCCAGTGTGAATGTTTTTCTGTACCAGCCAACTTCGCCAACGGTAAAACCGGTAGCTGTTCCGCCAATGCTGTTTTTGGTGAAGGGGCCAATTTGTGTGGTGTCTTTACTTGCAGGAAGGTCTTCGATGGTCCAGTCGTGGGGCAGGTCGAGTGTACACCACTGCGAGTCGTCGAAATCCATGGCTTCTGCTCCCGGGATGTTGCCGCGATAAAATTTCCAGCCACTGTCAAAATTCATTTCGCGGTCCGAAAAATCTTTTTTGCGCTGGCATCCTGCTACAAGAATCAGGATAAACAAACCTTGCAGAAGATGGGAAAGCGCTGATTCCAGGGTATAATTTTTTTGTTTCATCTGCTTGCTTTAAGTTGGTTACCATTTGTCGGTGCGGAAAGGGGCGAGCGGCAAACCTTCGCTGCTAAACACATCGGGCATGGTGGTGTCGTCGAAACAAAAGCGCACGGCAACCGGATCTTTTACCTCTTTGGAAGAAAGAACGATATCTTTCCCGTCGATTTTGGCTGTAGCAGGAACAAATTTCTGGTCGGCACCCGCAATCAGGAATTTTTCAGGCGTTTTCGCGGTGCACTTCAAGCCCGAAACGACATCGCTGAAAGTCAGCCTTACTTTGCCCTTTTCTACCTGCATCGATTGATAAGCCGGACTTTTATAAGCGCCCATGTTTTGCTTATAGGTTTCGGCCAGCGCATAGTTGGCCAGTCGTTTGCCCACATTCAGTTTGTCTTTCGGGTGAATGTCCTTGATGTTGTCGACCAAATCGGAGATAACAACCATCCCGGTATTCGGAACTGTTTTGGCTGCTACCGACTGTTGCTCGCGCAGGTACTCCGAAGTTCCCTTGTCGCCGTAGTCGTAGGGGGCGATCTGTACAAAATAGAACGGAAAATCTTTTCCAAAATCAGCGCGCCAGCTTTCGATCAGCGTTTTCATCAGTTTTGAATAGATCGGGTAATTTCCGCAGTTCGATTCTCCCTGGTACCAGATTGCACCGGCAATGCCATAAGGGACAAACGGATAAATCATCGAATTGTATAAAGCTCCTGCGGTTCGGGGCCACCAGTCGAAATGTTCGTTGTATTTGGATTGGTTAAGCTCCGGATCATTTTCAACCCGGCTTTTTTCGATCCAAACCTCCGCCGGAGTGCCGCCCCATGCCGAAACGATAATCCCCACCGGAACATTGAGTTTTTGCTGCAATTCGCGGGCAAAGAAATAGCCCACTGCACTGGTATTGCGCATGGTTTCGGGCGTGCAGGGCGTCCAGGTAGCATGGCAGTCCTGCTGCGGAAATTCTGCACCAATTTTTTGTACCTGGAAAATGCGGATGTTCGGGTGATTGGCTTGTGCCGCTTCTTCTTCGCCGTTGATCAGTTTCCAGGTCACATTCATTTCCATGTTCGACTGTCCGCTGCAAATCCATACTTCGCCAAGCATCACATTTTTCAGTTCAACGCCGCCATTGCCAATGATTTTAACGGAGTAGGGGCCTCCAGCGCCAATGGTATTAATGGCTGTTTTCCATTCCGAACTGTTGTCGGCTTTAACTTTCACGGTGTCGCTGCTGTTCCAGCTTGCTACAATTTTCACCGTTTCGCCCGGATCGGACCATCCCCAGATGGCAACTTTCGAATTTTGCTGAAGTACCATGTTGTCGGAAAAAACCGAAGGAAGAATGATTCTTGCGAACATGGTCGTAGTAAAGGCAAGTGTAATCAGGAAGGTTAAAAGAGTTTTTTTCATTGGTATGTGTTTTTTACTGTTTTGTTCTTTTGATGATTGGCTAAAGCCGATTTTCCATATAGCTACTTTCTACCGACAACTGCGACTGGATACTGATTCCTTCTTATCTCAGGCTCCAACTGTCTTTCCAGTACAACTTTGGCACATCCTTTTCAAAGGTAACCGGCAGCCAGATGTATCGTCCGTCGATCGGGTTTTCCGGCGTCCAGCGGTCGCCCATAAAAATGTACTGGTCGCTTGTTCCGGGTACTTTCAGCACAAAAGTGCTCTGCGAATGAAACGTCAGTTCCGAATCCTTCCCTTCAGCCGGGTTACCTAGCTCTTTCCACGGTCCGAAAATGTGGTCGGCAACGGCTGATCGTGCTGCATTGGGTGCCCAACCGGTACAGTCGGAAGCAAAAATATAGTATTTCCCGTTTCGCTTGAACAGGGTTGCTCCTTCCATGTACCTGTCAGGAAAAACCCTGATGTATTCTCCTGATTCGGAAAGATAATCGTCGGTCAGTTTAGAGATATGCAGGGCGCTGTTTTCTTCGGAAGAGTAGAGGTGGTAAGCCGTTCCGTCATCGTCGGTAAACAGGTTCATGTCGCGGGCCATTTGTCCGCCCCGAAAGTCGCGCCCCAGAATATTGACCGTATCCACCGGAGCGGGCAGACAGCCTTTTCCTCCGCAATAACTCGGTTTAATGTCGGCAGCCAGTGGTTTTTTGTGGCAAGCCTGAACGTTAACAGGCCAGAAACCGGCATTGGGACGAAAACTTTTCAGGTAGGTGAACGGACCGGCAGGAGTGTCGGCTACGGCAACGCCACTTCGGGCAGCATCATAGCCTTTGTCTTTCAGTTCGAGGTGAAACCACATCACGAACTTCCCGGTTTTGCGGTTGTAAATAACTTTAGGCCGTTCCAGAATACAGCCTTTGGCAATGTCGCTCTGCGGATTGTCGTCTACCCGTAAGGCAATGCCTTCGTTTTTCCAGTTGTAAAGATCTTTCGAAGAGTAGCAACTTACACCCACCTGAGCGGTGTTGCCAGCTTTTCCGGCTATTTTATGTTCGCCATACCAGTAATAAGTACCGTTATATTCCAGGATGCCGCCGCCATGTGCGTTAATGTGAATTCCTTCATTGTCGTTCCAGGTTTCTCCGGGAGAAAAATGGGCGTAGGTTTGTGCTTTCAGTAAAATAAATGCACCAGAAAATAGCAGTGACAGAAGTATTCGGGAAAGCATTTTACGTTTGGTTTGAAGTCGGTTAATTAGTTGTAAAGATAAAACCTTCAGGATAAATGGCAAATGAAAGGGAGGCTCGCTATTTATTTGGATTATCCTAAAATATTTGGATTCTCTTCATCAGGAACGAAAAACTCTACTTTGCCGCATTGGGGACAAACATACAAATCGAACGATTCCTTGTTGGTGAACACGCCCGTGAGAAACCCTTCGTGAAACCTGAAATTACCGGCATATCGCATGGGCACGGCGCAGCGCAGACAGTCAATTTCGCGGCTTCCGCCCGTGTCTTCTTTTATCTCAACAACTTTGTTGTCGGTGAAACTATATTCGCAGTTCCAGCACAAATCGAAGTTATCTTCCACTTCCGCCTGACAGTTTGGGCAAATTTTCATGGATGGTATCTTTTTATTTTTTGCTGCTGAAGTAGTTGCTCATGAAAAGCATTTGATATTTTACCGAGTTGGTCCAGTACGGCCAGTTGTGCTCTCCGGGGCGTGTGATGTAATCGTGCGGAATGTTGCGGT
>JAEWME010000235.1 GCA_023393265.1 Bacteroidota bacterium
GGCCAAGGTCGCTATTCGAAGCGAAATCAAATTTGTCGTTTTTCACATACTGGAACCAGTTGAACCGGCGAACACGATACGGACAATTATTCACGCAATATTTCGTTCCCACACAACGGTTGTAGGCCATCTGGTTCAAACCTTCTTCGCTGTGAGGCGTTGCGGCTACCGGACAAACATTTTCGCACGGTGCGTTGTCGCAGTGCTGGCACATTACCGGTTGGAACGACACTTTCGGGTTCTCCGGATTTTCAGAATAATAGCGATCAATCCTGATCCAGTGCATGATACGACGATTGCGAACCTGCTCTTTACCGATCACCTGAACATTATTTTCAGCCTGACAGGCAATGGCACAGTTACCGCAACCGGTACACGAGCTGAGATCGACAGCCATGCCCCAATGATGCCCGTTGAACTCAGGCTTTTTATAAAGTGAAACCGAGTTGGCTTTTACTTCTTCTTCAATTTCATTTCCTGAAGACGGATTCTTCAGGTATTCTTCCAGCGTCGTATCACGGACGATGGCACGGCCTTCCATCAGGTAATGTGTTTGCGAAATGGCCAGTTCAAAAGTCTTTCCGGCCACTTTTTCCACCTTGGAACCAGTTACAAAATATTGTTTGGCACCGCTCGCTGTTGCCACAAACGGATACAGATTTTTGCCGGTTTTGTCGCCAACCTTTCCAGCCACCTGACGGCCATAGCCCAATGCTACAGAGATGGTGTCTTTGGCTTGTCCGGGTTGAACAAAAACAGGCAGTTCCATGCCATTCACCAGGATCACATCTTCGTTTTTCAGGCCATTTGTTTCGGCAAAAGCCACCGGCACAGCCGCAAAATTGTCCCAACTTATTTTGGCAACCGGATCAGGCAACTCCTGTAACCATGGATTGTTGGCATATTTTCCGTTTCCGAGTGCGATGCTTTCATAAAGTACCACTTCGGTCCCTTCCATTGCCGGTTTAATGTTTCCAGCCGCCTCAGCCAGTCCGGTGGAAGAAAATTTCACCGTATTCTCCAGCTCCGTTTCATAAACGCCGTGCTGCAACTTTGTATTCCAGAAATTCAGGAAGTCTGAAAATTCTTTTTGTTTTGCGAAATAGGTTGCTTTCCAGTAATCTTTGATGTAGTCGCGGTAGTTTGCATCAACTCTAGCCCATTTCAGTAAAGTAACCTGCGGCTGTCGGGAATTAAAAATCGGTGCAATCACCGGCTGAACCAAACTGTAAATTCCTTTCTTCGGCTCCTGATCGTTCCAGCTTTCGAGGAAATTCGATTCAGGTAGAATATATTGGCAAACTGCGGTTGTTTCGTCAGGCCGTTCGGCAAAAGAAACCGACAGACCAAGTTTGTGGATGGCTTCGCTAAATTCAGCACCTTTCGGATGGTCATAAACCGGATTGGCATTCCAAACAATCAGGTGTTTCACGCTTCCCGATTTTAACTCGGCCAACAGCCGGTCGATATCCTGATCAATTCCCTGTTTCGTTTGAAGCTGGTGAGCCAAACCGATTATCTCACCATAATTGCCCAGCAATTCGTTAATACCATTGATGAGCAACTGAATATTTTCGTCGTTACTGCCCGAAATAACAAGACTTTGTTTCTGATTTTCAAGCAGGTCTTTGGCAAGTTCCGATACATCTACCGAAGATTTCGCTCCTGAAAAAGTAGAAGCACCTTTAGCCGAAGCGATGGCATTGTACAAAGCAAGCACAATGGCACCTTCCTCCGAGGGCTTGATCGGGAAACGAACGTCGGCGTTCGAACCGGTGAGGCTCATGCCAGCCTCCAACTGGTAATGTCGGAGCATTTCCCGCTTTCCGTTCTGAAGGCTGCGGGCTGTGCTGTATGCCTTGGTATATTCAACCGGGGAAAGCCAGACACCAAGAAAATCGGCACCAAAACTGACCACCACTTTTGCCTTTCCAAACTGGTAATCAGGAATAAACGCTTCACCAAAACTTTTCCGGTTAGCTTCCAAAATTCCGGATGCTGAAATTGGATCATATTGAATCCACTCCACATTTCCCTGGCTGGTCGCAAATTTGGCAATCACATCACGGGTAGAAGGAGAAATAATGGTTGACGTGAGCACAACAACTTTTTCGCGATTGGCTTTGGCACTATCAAGCAAAACTTTGATTTCCTTATCGGCACCTTCCCAGCTAATTTCCTTCCCTTCTTTTAAAGGCCCTTTAAAACGTGCGTCATCGTATAGATTAAGTACCGAAGCCTGAATTTTCGCGCTCGTTCCGCCTTTCGATATTGAGCTCAGCGGATTTCCTTCTATCTTAATCGGACGTCCGTCGCGCACTTTCACGATAATGCTTCCATATTCGTTTCCTTCAAAATACGAAGACGAATAGTAGTCGGCAATTCCCGGTGTAATTTCATCAGGCTTCACCAGGTAAGGAATTGCCTTGTCTACCGGTCTTTTGCAACTTGCAACAATCGATGCGGCAGCAATGCTGAACCCAAATGTCTTGAGAAAATCGCGCCTCGACGAGGCATTCATCTCGTCATCGCCTTTCATCAAAAGGCTTTTTTGTTTGGCTTCCTCACGTATTTCGGCCAGGCGCAACTCTTTCGGATTGGTAAGTTCTTCTATACTTCTCCAGTATTTCTTCATCGACAATTTATTTTGTTTTATTTTATTCCAATATCAAATTTGGTTTTCACCATTACGTCCGAATCAGCGGTAACTATTTGCTCTTCTTCAGCTCGCGGACGTTCTTATTTCCTGTTCTTCTTCCGCCGGGATTTTACCCCGGGCTATTGATATGTCACCCTTGCAGGGTGAAAACCCGAAACATGTAACGCGAAACCCGCAACTTTCTAATAGTGGCAGCGCATACAGTCGTTTGCACCAATATTGGCCGCCCTGACGGTGTCCAGTTTACCCGATTTCAATTCGTCGTGCAGTTTCAGGTAATTATCGTAATAAGCATTATCCTTGAAATCAACTTTGGTTTCACGGTGACAACTAATACACCAGCCCATCGACAAATCGGCATTTTGCTTCATAATGTCCATTTCCTGAACAGGACCATGACATTTCTGACAATCAATTTTTGCAACGCCAACATGCTGCGCATGACTAAAGAAAACATGGTCGGGAAGATTGTGTAACCTCACCCATTCGACCGGCTTCTTTTGCTCGTTGGCCTCAACAACTTTCGCAATCTCAAATTTTCCTGAATGAGTACCTTCCCTTACAAGAATGTGGCAATTCATACAGAGTTCCATCGCCGGAATGCCTGCTGACTTGCTGAATTCGGCTGTGTGATGGCAATACTTACAATCAATTTTGTTATCAGTAACATGTACTTTGTGCGAGAATTTGATGGGCTGATCCGGTGCATAGTCCTGCGAACGGCCAAGCTTGATTGCTGCTTCCGAAACCATTTTCACCTGAAGCAGCAAAGCGACCATGATAACAAAAATGGTTATAAACTTATACTTTACTTTATGGAAGATAATCAGATCGAGCAAGGCAGCCAGCATCAAAACTACCAGAAATACAAACAGCATCAACTGGTTGACAGTTGGTCCAACTTTAGGCGGCCCCGAAACAGCAAGATTGTCGAGATAAAGCTTTACTTTTTTAAGGTCTTCCTGCTCGATCTGGAAATTTTTGTGCGATGCTTCCATTTTCTTTCCGTTGGGCTGCATCACTACAGCTTCAAACTCCGAAAAATCTTTTCCGGCATACTTAGTGGCAATGTCTATTGCCGACGGATTCCAGTTCAGCGTATCCGATTTGGTTAAAACGTGACATGAAACACACGACTCGGATTTACGGTCTTTCGGAAGAAGACCTTTAAAAAAACGCTCTCCACGCTGAAGATCGTTATGATGCTGAAGTTCTGAGGTGCCGGATTCGGCTTCCTCAGCTTCTTCCGACTGAGCTTTCAGCTCGTTTGCAGACATTAAAAAGAACGACAGAAATACCAGAGAAAGGAATGTTTTCAAGTGTATAGGAAAACACCGGACAAGGACAGCTTTTCTCATTCAAAATAGGATTAGTATTTAATATTTGTAAACCACTTTTTCGAAACTGTCATGATAAACAATCAAGTTTGCTAATGGTTTCCCCTTTAAATATAAAAAAATTAAGGACACGATTCTCCTTAAAATCCGCACAAATGTTTAACAAATGAAAATCAGGCAAATTCAGGAAAACCACGCAACTGAACATCGATCAAAAAATGATGAAAAAAAGAGAATATAAATCAAACCTTTTTTGTATTTGCCATGTCTAACATTATTTCTAGCGCCTGCGTTTCCGCTTTTTCAAATATTCTCCCGATTAAAAAGCATTCTTCAATCCCCACCTTCCTCTTTCATAAATAATGAACAAATCAACTTATATTTTGTCTTACAAAATATTAGAATTAAATTAAGTTATATATTTTTATGGGTTGATTCGCCGAGCCAAAGCAGCCACTTATGAGTGATACCAAAATCAAAGTTTTAATCATCGACAATAACAGAGAATTCATTAGCGAGTTAGTCGAAATGCTTCAGGAAAATCCCACAATTAACGAGATTGAAACGGCTCAGGAAAGCAATGAAGCATTAATTAAACTGCTCGACTTTGCGCCTGACATGATAATTCTTGAATATCCGTTAAAAGGCAGTGTCGGCAGTAAATTGTTGCGGTATATCAATTCGAAATTCGCTGAAGCAACGATTATCTATGTTTCCGATTCGAAAAAATATGCGATCAATGCCATCCACGACAGTGTCTTTAATTTCATGATAAAACCGGTTTCTAAAAGAAAAATTGAGAATACGGTAAAAGAGGCACTCCTAAAAAAACAAACCAATATTCAAGAACGATTCAACCAGATTATAGAAAAGACCCCGAACGAAATAAAACTGAAATTCCAGACAAGTAAAGGCTATCTGCTCGTAAAGTCGGAGGAAGTGCTCTTCTTCAAAGCCAGCAGCCTTTATTCTGAAATTTATTTTACCGACGGACGAACGGAGCTTTGCTTTATGCTTTTATCGAAAATTGAACAGATTTTGGAGGGCTACAATTTCTTCAGGGTAAGCCGCTCCATCATCATCAATGCCGAGTACATCAGGCGGGTAAACCGAACCAGCGGATTGATTACCCTCTCTCAAAACGGTAAGGAATACGAAATAAAGGGTTCAAAAAATCAGGTCAAGAACATTTTCAAGATGGAAGACGAATAGCTCATGGAAAAGGAATTCATTTCAGCAATTATCATCGACGATGAACCGGAAGCCATTACTCTTCTGGAAATGTATTTGCGCCATTTTCCCGAAATTAAAGTCACCGGAAAAGAAACCAATGCGGTACTTGGCCTCGAGATGGTGCAGGAAAACCTGCCTGAGCTTGTTTTTCTCGACATTGATATGCCCGACATGAACGGGCTTCAGGTGGCTAACGAAATACAGGCTGATAACTTTTATTCTGAAATTATTTTCACCACTGCACATCAGCATTACGCTTATCATGCTTTGGGCATCGAACCGCTCGATTTTCTTACCAAACCATTTACATCCGATGATCTTGAACGAGTCATCAGGAAATATAAAGACAAAATTGAACGTAAAAAATTTGAATTCAAACTCGATAAATTCATCCATACCCAAGCTGACTCGCCTACCATTAAACTTCCATCGCCTTTAGGGCTTTTGATCGTAAAGATAAAAGACATTGTGCTGATTCGTGCAAAAGCGAACGTTTGCGTAATGTATTTACAGGACGGGACAACCGAAACGGTAAACAAGAACCTGTATATTGTCGTCAGGATGCTGAATTCACCTGCTTTCTTTCAGGCCAGCCGTTCAGTTTGCATCAACCTCAACTATCTCCAGCGAGTCGACAAACGAAACCAGAAATGTCTCATGGGATTCAATAACACCATCGAAGAAGTTGACCTCCCGAGAGATAAGTTTCAGTATTTCGAAAAACTCAATCTGTTCCCGATTATCTAAAAAAACAGCGGACAAATCTGTGCCCGCTGCCTTCTATCAGTTTTAAAATGCTATTCTATTTTCAAAGGATTGTCAACCTTGCTGTCGAGCAAAGCTATTTCAATTACTTCCTGGATGGTATTTACATGGTGAAAAGTAAGTCCTGAAATGTAGGCTTCCTTTATTTCCTCCAGATCCTTTCGATTGGCTTCAGACAGTATAATTTCCTTAATTCCGGCGCGTTTCGCAGCCAGAATTTTTTCCTTGATTCCACCAACCGGCAGCACTTTCCCGCGCAAAGTTATTTCACCTGTCATTGCCAGATTCTCGCGTACTTTCCGCTGTGTAAATGCTGAGGTGATTGAAGTAACCATGGTAATCCCTGCCGACGGACCATCTTTAGGAATGGCTCCCTCCGGAACGTGAACATGCACATTGTATTTATCGAAAACTTCAGGATTAATACCGATCGTTTCGGCATGAGAACGAATATATTCCAGAGCCAGCATAGCTGATTCCTTCATTACATCGCCCAGGTTGCCTGTAAGCGTCAGGGTTCCTTTGCCCTTACTTAAACTGGTTTCTACATAAAGTATTTCGCCGCCCACGGCAGTCCACGCCAAACCGGTAACAACGCCAGCAAACGTATTTCCCTGATATATTTCTTTCGTATATGGCCTCACTCCCAAATATTCGCGAACATCAGCCAGCGAAATTTCCCGGCTAAAATCTTCTTCAAAAGCAATCTTTCGGGCAACCCGGCGAATAATGGTGGCAATTTTTTTATCAAGTTCGCGAACACCCGATTCCCGCGTATAATTTTCAACAACGAACTGAATAATTTCAGGCGAAAAGGAAAGCCGTTCCGCATCGACACCATGATTTTCCAGCTGTTTTGGAATCAAATGGCGACGGGCAATTTCAACTTTCTCTTCCACCAGATAGCCGCTCACTTCAATCAGTTCCAGACGGTCGCGCAATGCAGGCGCAATGGTATTCAACGTATTGGCAGTAGCGATAAACATCACCTTCGACAAATCATATTCCAGTTCGACATAATTGTCATGAAATTCAAAATTCTGTTCCGGATCGAGCACTTCAAGCAGTGCAGAAGCCGGGTCACCATGAAAATCCTTCGACACTTTATCCAATTCATCCAAAATGAAAACCGGATTTGACGATTTTGCCTTTTTGATATTTTGTAAAATTCGGCCAGGCATCGCTCCAATATACGTTTTCCGATGACCACGGATTTCAGCTTCATCGTGCAGACCACCCAAACTCATCCTGATAAAATTACGGCCCAAAGCTTTGGCTATCGAACGGCCAAGCGAGGTTTTACCAACTCCGGGAGGACCGTAGAGGCAAAGAATCGGCGCCTTCATATCGTTCTTAAGTTTGAGCACGGCCAAATGTTCCAGAATGCGCTCTTTCACTTTTTCAAGACCGTAGTGGTCTTCATCAAGCACTTCGGCAGCACGTTTCAAATCGAAGTTATCTTCTGTATATTCATCCCAGGGCAGGTCGAGCAGCGTTTGGCAATAGGCATATTGCACCGAATACTCACCGGCAGCCGGATTCAGGCGCGATAACTTATGAACTTCCTTTTCAAAATGTTTGGCAGCTTCTTCGCTCCACTTCTTTTCCCTGGCTTTCTCCTTAAAATCCTGAATTTCCTGTTCTGCAGGATTTCCACCCAGTTCATCCTGAATGGTTTTCATTTGCTGATTCAGCAAATATTCGCGTTGCTGCTGGTCAAGTTCAGCTTTTACTTTCGACTGAATATCTTTTTTCAATTCGGCCATCTGAACCTCACGAACCAGGTAACTGATTGCCTGAACGCCGCGTTCCTTCACGTCTCCGATACCAAGCAGTTCTTGCTTTTCCTCAACTTTCAGATCGGTATTCGAGCAAACAAAGTTGATCAGGAAAGTTGAATTTTCAATGTTTTTCACTGCGAACGACGCTTCCGGTGATAGGTGCATCGAATATTGAGCAATCTTGATCGAAAGATCTTTCAGCGAACCGACAATAGCCGAAAACTCAACTGAATCATCTTGTGGCTTAATATCTTCGAGTGGTTGCACTTGCGCCTTGAAATATGGAAAATCCTGGGTGTAGTCAATAACCTCGAATCGCTTTTTCCCCTGAATAATCACCGATGTGGTTCCATCCGGCATTTCGAGTACTTTCAGCACTTGCGCAACCGTACCAATCTGATACAAGTCCTCCTTCACCGGATCTTCAATACTGCCATCTTTTTGCGCCACGGTACCCAGTAACCGGTTGCCGCGATATACTTCCTGTACAAGCTGAAGCGATTTCTGCCGTCCAACAGTTATTGGCATCACGACTCCCGGAAATATTACTGTATTTCGCAGTGGGAGAATTGGCAAAATGTCAGGAACATCTATGTTAGTCAATTCCGAATCGT
>JAEWME010000310.1 GCA_023393265.1 Bacteroidota bacterium
AAGCAGAAGATGGCAGCCTGAAGTAGGCAAAGCATCCGAAATATTCAGGGGAAAGTCAACTCGATTTGGCTTTCCCTTTTTTTTGCCCTGCACCGCCTCAACATAAATTAACAAAGCTTACCTTCCATTATTTTCAGGATTTTGTAAGTTTGCACGGATTATAGCATTATGAGACAAACCGACATCCATTTCATCAAATATTTTCAAAAGGTTTTTCGGGCCAGACACTTCAGGCTGAAAAACATGATCCTTTTCCTGATTGTCATTTCTTCTTTTTATCAGCTACTTTATACATCGTGTGCCAACGCAGGTGGCGGACCCAGCGGCGGACCGAAAGATTCAATCCCGCCGGTGGTTGTAAAAACTATTCCGGAGTTAAGGGGAACCAATTACACCGGAAATGACATTCGGATTTCTTTTGATGAATACATCATTCCCGACGAGATAAGTGAAAAGCTGGTTGTTTCGCCGCCCATGAAAAAACGGCCAACCGTGAAAATGAAGGGAAAAACACTGATCCTCGAATTTCCGGACGGATTGAAAAAAGATAAAACATACTCACTCGACTTCAAAGATGGTGTTGCCGACAACAACGAGAAAAACCCGATCGAAGATTTTCGCTTCTCATTCAGCACCGGGCCTGTTTTCGACAGTCTTAGGGTTTCGGGATATATAAAAGATGCGCTGACGCAGGAGCCGGTTGAAAAAGCGGTAGTAATGCTTTATCATGAAAACGACTACACCGCATTTACTGATAGTATTCCTGATTACATTGGCAAAACTGACAAAGACGGGATCTTTATGATCGACAATGTGTCGCCCGGAACCTATCGGCTTTACGCATTAATGGATGCCGACAATAGCTTGACCTACAACTCGAAATCGGAGAAAATTGCTTTTGCCGATTCGCTTATTATACCTTCGGCTAAATATGTAGTGCGAAACGACACCGTCATCAGCGGCAGTGACACCCTGCTCGTTTCCGGCCATGTCGACTATTCTCCCGGACCTCAGTACCTCGAAATGTTCGAAGAAGAAAGTTTCGAACAATTCCTGAACGATTCCAAGCGCACACAGGGAAACAAATGCGACTTCTATTTTTCGGAATCGTTGAGCGATTCGTTCGATGTGAAGTTGATCAAACCTGTTCCGGCAGGCGATTGGAAATATATTGAAAGCAACCTGAAACGCGACTCCATCACCGTTTGGATTACCGACACCATCGTGAGCAATACCGACACATTAAAGTTTGCACTGCAATACGAAGTGCTTGATTCGCTAAACCAGTTGGTTCTGAAACACGACACCATCGATCTGATTCATACACAATCGAAAGCAGCCAAAGCTAAACGTAAGAAAAACGAGAAGGAGGAAGCACCGACCATTATGCTTTCGACAAACATCAACCCAACTGCGCACAACATATACCAACGCATCCAGATTGAAGCGCCAGAGCCATTGCTATCATTCGATTTGAGCAAAGTGAGGTTATTTTCGCTTGAAGACACTATCAAAACCCAGCTTTCTATTCAGGTTCAGCAAGATTCCAATTCGGTGAGAAAATATTTCGTCGAGCAGCACTGGGAGCCGGAAGGGCGTTATGTTTTCGAGATTGATTCTGCTGCAGCCAAAAACATTTATGGCTACCCCAACAAAAAAATTGAAGAGAAATTTAAAATTCAGCGAGAAGCCTATTACGGTAAAATCTTCCTGACCATTTCAGGACTTACAGAACCAGCCATTGTTCAACTGCTTTCAGGAGGCAAAGAGGAAAAAGTGCTTCAAAAAATACAGGTTTTAGGCGATGGAAAAATTGAATTTCCATACCTGAAACCTGAGAAATATAAAATAAGGCTGATTTTTGACTTAAACAAAAACGGGAAATGGGACACCGGATTTCTGGCCGATGGCCTTCAGCCCGAAAAAGTGATCTATTACCCAAAAGTCATCAAGGTTCGCTCTAACTTTGAATACAAGGAAAACTGGGACGCAACATATAAACCCGACTACAAAAAAGAGCTGATAGACGAAGATGCTGAAAAAGATAAAACCAAGAAGAAAGACGCGGCGAAGAAGCCTTCGAGAAAATAAAAAAGTCTTTTTCTCTGCAAACCTGATTTTGCTGCTGGTTTTACTTTGTCCCGAAATTGCCCAGGCCCAGGCACCCGATTATCCCTTCAAAAGTGGCGAATACGCCCGGTATGGTGCCTACTACAACTGGCATTTTATCTGGATTCAAAGTGGCGATGTCGAATTCAAGGCCGACACAATCCGCTACGAAAATCAAAAAAGCTGGCAACTGAGTGCCACCGGCAAAACGTTTAAAACTTACGATTTACTTTTCACCGTTCGCGACAGTTTCAGGACTACCTGTAACTACAACACGTTCGCGTTAGTCAAATCTCGAAGGGCCATCCACCACGGGAAAGATTATTCTGTTCATACATACGACACAGATCCTGACTTCCGAAAAATAAGTGTGCAAATCAATCAGAAAGACAAGCCTGTCTTTCAAGGCTCAATCGCTCCAGAACCAGAGACCTACGATTTGCTGGCAACGGCTTACCATTTCAGGAGTTTCAACTTTAACCAGTTGTTTGTCGGGCAAAAAGTTCCTTACCGGATGATTATCGACAAGAAAGTAGACGAGTTGTATTTTCATTACCTCGGAAAAGAGAAAGTAAAAACCCGAAACGGGCAGGAATATCTTTGTCACAAAGTTTCTGTATATTTACTCCAGGGAGATTTTTTTCCTGAAGGCGAGTATATGAAAATTTGGTTTACCGATGACAAAAACCACCTGCCGGTGCAGGTTGAATCAGAAATTATGGTAGGTTCGGTTAAGGCGGTGCTACTCGATGTCCGCTCGCTAAAATATCCGCTTACCTCTCAAATTAAATAACTATGACAAGCAAAAGAAGAATTAAAAAGGAAATTGATTATCTCGTGTCGGATATGATTTACGACTGTTTCACTTTCACCGGTCTTTATCCTCAGAGTGACAACGACGAAGTGATGAAACTCGTTCAGAAAACGCTGACGCTGCGCAACGAACTGCGCAACAAGGCCAATCATCCGGAGCAAAAAGAAGACTCGGTTACTGTGAAAGCCCATTACGACAATCTTGCCGATACACTGGTAAAGTCGCTCGACGAAAGCTACGAAAAGCTTGGCGAAATGGTCGGAAAAGCAAGCTAGCAAAGGCTTTTGTCTTCATCGCGACGACAAATCCCGTTATTCAGAAATAATTTTCTCCCGATTTTTCCTGAAGCATGTTGGCTGAAAGCAATTTGCCTGGAAATACTGAAAAAGCACGAAGGCAGTTGGTTATTATTTAAAACAATGACAATCAACTGCTTTTATTTCTATCTGATTGAATTCTTGTTTAACGGTTCACAATTTCGCGGACGTACTTCAATTTGCAAATGAATCTCTTCTGATTGCGGAAGGGCTTAAAAAATCGTGGTTTTTCCGGTTAAAACATTACTTTTGTCTGCAACAAAAATTTCCAAAACTCAATCAGGATGGATGAATTTGGACAAAAGAAAAAAGGATTTTCTCTCGGGAACACAGAAAAGGAAAGAAGAAACAACCTGATCATCATTATGCTTTCGGTAGTGTTGTTCATTGTGATTGTGATTTTTTTCTACCAGCATAATGAGAACCGGAAAATGTTACAGGCGCTGAACACCGAAAAAGAATCAATTCGGGGCGAACTGAATACTTTGATGTCCAATTACGATTCGATTCATACCAACAACGAGGCCCTTCAGCAGGAACTCGATGGTGCACAATCGAAAGTAAAGGACCTTTTGATGGAGGTTGAGCAAGTGAAAAAAATAAGCTACGACCAGATTTCTGAATACCGCAAAGAAGTGACTACGCTACGCGGAATTATGAAGAATTACATCATTCAGGTTGATTCGCTTAACCGCCGCAACCAGATTCTGCTGGAAGAGAATAAGCAGGTGAAAGAAGATTTTGCGCAATCGGAATCTAAAAACGAGCAACTGGAAAAAGAAAAAGAACATCTTCAGGAAAAAATAAAAGTGGCTGCCCAACTGGAAGCGCAGGAGCTTATCGCAATGGGCATTAACTCGCGCGGGAAAGAAGCCGAAAGCGCCCGCCGCGCCGAACAAATTAAAGTTAGCTTCGTGCTGAGTAAAAATATTACGGCCCCACGCGGTAACAAGATGATTTATGTGCGCATCCAGAAACCAAACCAGGTTTTGTTGCAGCAGTCGCCCGACGATTTGTTCCAGTTCGAAGATTTGAAGATTCCGTATTCGGCCAAACGCGAAGTAACCTATGAAGGCAACGCGTTGCCTGTGAATATTTTCTGGGACAATGCAGGTGCCCCGTTTATGGAAGGCGAATATACTGTCGATATTTTTGCAGACGGCAATAACATTGGTACCGCAAAATTTTTCATGAAACGATAAGCTAAGCATCAGATTAAAAGTCTTAGTTACCAGTCATAAAAAACGGACTCATTCCTAAAAAGAATGAGTCCGTTTTGTTTATCGGGTGGCCGTCAGCAAAAACAGACGGGCAAGTAAATTCCACAGGGTTTTAATCCGGAAAACTATCGGTTGAAAGTCATTAGTTTGCTCAGGTATTTCCCGATGATGTCAAATTCAAGGTTCACGGTAGTTCCCACTTCGAAAGTGTGAAAATTGGTCTCGTTGTAGGTATAGGGAATAATCGCAACCTGAAAGGAGTTGTCCTTCGAATTTACAACAGTCAGGCTAACGCCATTAACAGTCACCGAACCTTTCTCAACAGTCATATATCCTTTTTGCGCCATTTCCTTATCGAAAACATATTCGAAGGTAAAATACCAGCTTCCGTCGGCCTCTTCAACTTTAGTGCAGGTCGCAGTCTGGTCAACATGCCCCTGAACAATGTGACCGTCCAGACGACCATTCATCATCATACTCCTTTCCAGATTTACCTTGCTACCGGTAACCAGTTTGCCGAGGTTCGTTTTCAGCAAGGTTTCCTTAATGGCGGTTACCGTGTAGGTTTTAGCTTCGCTGTCAATTCTAACAACGGTAAGGCAAACGCCGTTGTGCGCCAGACTCTGGTCAATTTTTAATTCGCCAACAAACGAACAGGTAAGCGTAAAATGAACATTTTCCTGGTCTTTATGAATGGCAACTACTTTGCCTGCTTCTTCAACTATTCCTGAAAACATGGTTGTTTAATTTTGAGTTTGGTTGCGAAGTTACAAGTTTTGTATGGAGTGGCAAATCCGGAAAAACCGTTTCGTATATTAGCTGAAAATTTCGATGAAATGACAACAATAAAAACCACCTATCTGGGCGATCTCCGCACCGAAAATATTCATCTTCAATCGGGAAATAAAATCATTACCGATGCGCCATGCGATAACCGCGGAAAAGGTGAAGCCTTCTCTCCCACCGATTTGCTTGCAACCGCACTGGGCAACTGCATCATGACCATCATGGGCATTAAAGCCATGGACAATGGCATCGACCTGCAAGGAACTGAGATTGAAATTACCAAAATTATGGCCAACGATCCGCGGCGGGTTGCCGAAGTGATCATGGAATTTAACTTTCCGAAGCGTGGTTATTCCGAAGAAGAAAAGCGCCTGATCGAAAGTGTTGCCGGAATTAGCCCCGTTCCTTTGAGCGTGCACCCAAACCTGAAACAGACGATTGTTTTCAACTGGTAAAATCAATGGCTACAAACATGCCCAGGTTCATGTTCGTGTTGTTGGCATACTTCACCACTATCTTTCAATGCACCGGCGAGAAACTGGTTAACAAGCACCGGCGCCATCCCCGAGCAACCTCGAACCACATCGATTCCACTTCTTTTTAAAACATTTACTGCGCCGTTTCCGATTCCACCTGCCAGCATAATGCTTACTCCTTTTGCTGCCAAAACCTGCGCGATGTCCGATTTACAACCGCAGCCTTGCGGAGAGCTTACAATCTCGACATTTTCTATCTTTTTCTCTTCCGAAATGCTAAACACCTGGTACGCATCGCAATGTCCAAAGTGGTTGTCAATCATTCCGGAACTGGTGACCGGAGCAGCAATTTTCATTTTTGTAGTCATAGTTTTTTTCCTGAAAGTACCTCAGCCTTTTGCCCTTACCCGGCAAATTTCCATCACCGGTATGACGCCTCATACCCATTCCTTTTCCCATCTCACCCGATTGCTCTGCATCGGGCAACGCAGCTTTGCCGCACAAACCAAGCTTTCGGCCAGTTCTGCTTCCAAGGCCTTCCGGACCGGTATGATTAAGTTTTGGCATCGGTATTATTTTTAATTTATTAATGATTTAAAAGGACTAATTCATCGCTACCAAAAAGGTCACAATTTTCGCATTTCACATGGTTCTCTACACCCTCAATAAGCTTATGGCATTTCTTGCACCTAAACCATTTTCCATCCAGTTCATAGTTTCCACCCTCGATAAGGATTCCTTTCCCTTCAACAAAAGCTTTGGCAATATGCTCCAGCGCTTTATTATATATTCGGGTAAAAGTGGGCCGCGAAACATTCATTTGCTCCGCCGCTTTCTCCTGATCAAGCATCTCGTAATTGACGAGGCGGATACTCTCGTATTCCTCAAATTTCAGTTGAACATTTTCGGCTTTGCACAATGGAAGCCCAAATGGCGTGAAACCTTTCATTCGGGGCGGGTTTCCCACCCTTCTGCATTTTGTCGGACGTGGCATTTTCAGGAGTTTGTTAAAAGAATCAGCATCGGAAAGAAATAATACGGAAGGTTCGTCGTATTTTGACCAAGCTCCTCTTTGGGAAAACGAATCAAATAAAAACCTTCCTGAATCCGTCCAATAAATTCCATTTGCTTCTAATTGATAATTTCATTTCAAAAATAATGAACATACGTTCATAATGCAAATATTTTAATACTTATTTTGGTCATACGTTCATAACTAATGCTATATTGGAAACGCAATGCAATCGCAAGTACTTCACAATCAGAAATAAAAAATCCTGAACCAAAAAGATTCAGGATCCAGCAATTTATTTTCATGCTCGCTGAAGAACTATTTAATTCCCCATTTTTTATTTGGTCTGCTACCCATTTCAAAAACCAGTTCTCCGCCCTGGTTTATCTCGACAGTAGAAAGAATAGTCCTGACAACTGGCTTCCCGTTTAGTTTAACTGACTGGATATAAATATTTTTATCATTCAAATTATGTGCTTTAACCACCAGAACTCTCCCGTCTTTTAGTTGAAGCGTTCCTTCATTAACAGAAGGGGCACCAATGGCATATTCGCCGGAAGCCGGGCATACCGGATAAAATCCGAGTGACGAAAACACATACCAGGCCGACATCTGCCCACAATCGTCGTTACCACACAAACCATCGGGCTTATTCAGATACATGGTTGTAACAATTTGGTGAACCCGCTCCTGTGTTTTCCAGGGTTTTCCGGCCCAGTTGTACATATAAGCAACATGATGGCTGGGCTCATTTCCATGCACATAGCAACCAATCAGGCCTTCACGCGTGATATCTTCCGTTTCGGCAAAATATTTATCGGGCATATACATGGTAAACAATGAATCGATATGCTCGCAAAAACGATTGTTGCCACCCATTTTACTAATCAGCGTCGGGATGTCCTGCGGAACGTACAAAGAATAATTCCACGAATTTCCTTCAATAAAACCTTCATTGGCTGTGTGCATCGGATCGAACGGCGTTTTCCAGTTGCCCTTGCTGTCTTTGGCGCCAACGAAACCTGTTCGTTCGTTAAACAGTTTCTTCCAGTTCCCGGAGCGCTCAGAAAACTGGCGTGCAACAGCCGAATCGCCAACCGATCGTGCCAGTTGAGCAATCGTCCAGTCGTCATACGCATATTCAAGTGTCATTGATGAACCCACAGCGCTTTTATCGTAAGGAACATAGCCCAGGTTCATGTAATCGTCCAGGTTTCCATAAGTTTCGTTGGTGGCCGACGAAACGCAGGCTTCCAGCGCATGTCGCGCGTCAAATCCGCGAATACCATTTATCCACGCATCCGCTATAACCGGCACCGCATGGTAGCCAATCATACACCAGTTTTCGTTTCCGAAGTGACTCCACACCGGCAGCAAATGATGGACACTTTGATCGTAATGCGCCAGCATCGAGTTCACCATGTCAGATGCCCGTTCGGGCTGGATGAGTGTAAACAGCGGATGCAATGCGCGATAAGTATCCCACAACGAAAACACGGTATAATTGGTAAATCCTCTGGCCTGATGGATGTTATGATCTAGACCGCGATATTGTCCGTCAACATCCATGTATTGCACCGGATTGATGAAAGTGTGGTAAAGCGATGTATAAAAAGTTGTTTTCTTTTCAGGAGAAGCATCAACAGTAATCCGGCTAAGCTCATTTTGCCAGTTACTTTTGGCTGCTGCACGAACCTTGTCAAAGTCAAAATGAGGGACTTCTGCCTCCAGGTTTTTCAATGCACCTTCTGTGCTTACAGCCGAAAGAGCAAACTTGATTTTTATTTTTTCTCCTGATCCGGTAGCAAAATCGAAATGCGCCTTCAGGTTTTTACCGGCCATTTCCGGAAAGTTATGTTCCTGATCGAATTTACGCCAAAATCCTTTGTAAACCAGTTCTTCGTCGTTTTTGCAACCGTAGTTTTTAATTGGCTTCGAAAATACCATCGCAAAGTAAAGATAATTGGTTCGTGCCCAGCCCCTGGTAATCCGGTAGCCGGTAACCAGCGTGTCATTTTCAACCCGCACATAAGACCACAGTACTTTGCCATCATAGTTATAAATTCCGTGATTCAAATCCAGAATAATGTGTGCGTCGTCCGTCTTCGGGAAAGTATACTGATGAAAACCAACATGGGTGGTAGTTGTCAATTCCGCATTCACTTTATAGTCGTCGAGCATCACGCTGTAATATCCGGGTTCAGCTTTCTCACTTTCGTGGCTAAAACGCGAGCGGTAACCACTTTCAGGCTTAGCTGCCGTTCCCGGGTTTAGCTGTAGTTTTCCAACAGTTGGCATAACTAAAAAATCACCCAGGTCGGAGTGCCCTGTGCCGCTTAAATGCGTATGGCTAAAACCAACAATTGTTTTATCGGTATACTGGTAACCTGCGCAATAACGATATACGGTTCCGGTGTACTGGCCATTTGTGGCATACGGAATTGTATCTGTATCGGGGCTCAACTGAACCATCCCGAAAGGCACACAGGCACCGGGAAAAACGTGCCCCATTTCTTTGGTTCCGATCAACGGATCAACATATTTGGTTAAATCTTCAGCATTCACCGAAAGAAAAGAGGCAAAAGCTATCAGAACACAAAAAAAGAATCGTCGGTTAAAAGGTTTCATAGTCAATAAAAAATCAGTGATAAACACCAAAGGAATAACTTCTGGTGGGTTTATGCAACATATTTCTCCTGAAAATCCGGGGCAGCGCGCAACAAAGCATTTCATTTTCTGACCTCAAAACTTGTATTCAACCGAATATTATCTACATTAGCGACCAATAACACGATTCAATAAAAAAGTAACACATGGCCGTTTCCCGATTTGGCGTTTCGCTCGAAGAAGACTTGCTCACAGCGCTCGATCAGTATGTGAGTGAAAATAACTTTTCGAACCGCTCACAGGCCATCCGTTATCTCATCGGGAAAAACCTGGTGGAACAAAAATGGAAATGCGACAACATTGTGGCTGGAGCAGTGGTCATGGTTTACAACTCTCAAAAATCTGACATCCGCACGCACTCATCCGAAATTCAGTTTCAGTATCGCGATGTCGTTCTGGGGATGCAACAGTTTAGCCTGAGCGAACAAAACTGCATGGAAATCATCGCGGTGAAAGGCCCTTCAAGAAAGCTTACAGAACTGTCAGACAAGCTTATTTCGATCAAAGGAATACAGCACGGCAAATTGGTGATGAGTAAAACCGAATAATTTTTTTATCCTAAGAGTAACACGAAATAATCAAATAATAACACGATTTTAACCAAACTTTATCTGAATGAAGAAATCTATTTTGAATCAAACGGCTGTGCTGATCATCACAATCGGACTGTGTTTCGGTGCGCAGGCACAGCAAACACTGAAAGATACGCTGAAGATAGAAGAAGTGGTTGTAACTGGTACTCCTGTCAAAATTAACCGCGACAATGTGCCTATGTCGGTTTCAGTGGTCACTGCGGCACAAATCAACGAAAGCAGCGAGTCGGCAGTACTACCAATTCTGAGTGGCCGCGTTCCGGGGCTGTTTGTTACCGAGCGGGGAGTCACCGGATTTGGTGTAGCTACTGGTTCTGCCGGCCAAATAACCATTCGCGGTGTAGGTGGCAACCCAACAACCGGCGTTCTGATGCTGATTGACGGACACCCGCAATTCATGGGAATTATGGGACACCCGCTGCCCGACTCGTATGTCGCTTCGGACATTGAACGTGTTGAAGTGATTCGTGGTCCCGGATCAGTTTTGTACGGATCGAATGCACTTGGCGGCGTTATCAACCTGATTACCAAAAAGCAAAACACTGAAGGCCTGAAAGCGAATGCCAGACTAATGTACGGATCATATAATACCCAGAAATATATGGCTTCCGGAGGATATAAAAAGGACAAATTCAGCTTTTTCATATCCGGAAACCACGACCAAACCGACGGACACAGACCCAATTCCGATTTCAACATCAAAAATGGATACACGAAAATCGATTATGCACTGAGCGACAAAATAAAACTTGGTGCCGATTTCAGCATTGCCGGTTATAAAGCTTCCGACCCGGGGGCCGATACACTCAATGCAGTGAAAGGAGAAACCATCGACATTACCCGCGGATACGGCGCTTTCACAGCGGACAACGATTTCGGAAAAGTTTCGGGTTCGCTGAAAATATTCTACAACTTCGGAGAACACAATATAACCGACGGATTCCACTCAACCGACCACAACTATGGATTCAATCTGTTCCAGTCGCTGAAACTTGTTAAGGGAAATGCCGTCACGCTGGGCGTTGATTATATGAATTTTGGCGGTCTGGCCGAAAACCTGAAAGCCAGGGAAGGCCAGGGAATGGTCTTTGCCGATACCACTGTATATGAACTCGGCTATTATGGATTTATTCAGCAAACCATTGCTAAAAAGCTGACTGCAAACGCCGGACTTCGGCTCCAGCACAACGAAGTGTATGGAAATGAATGGATTCCTTCGGCAGGGTTGGCATACGCCGCCAGTGAAAATACGACCTGGAAAGCTTCCTTTTCGAAAGGTTTCAGGAGTCCAACCATCCGCGAATTGTTTCTCTGGGGACCCAATCCAAAATTGCAACCCGAGACTGTCCTTAATTATGAAGCCGGAATCCTGAAATCGTTCTACAGCAAGAAACTGAACCTGGAGCTGACTGCTTTCTTATTGAAAGGTGACAACCGGATTGTAACGGTACCGATGAAAGGATTGCTAAATGCAGGTGAAATAAATAACAAGGGAATCGAGTTTTCGGCAGATGCGAATCCTACGAAACAACTGAACCTGCACCTGGCTTACAGCTACATCAACATGGAAAAACCGGTATATGCAACTCCCGAACACCAGTTGTTTATTAGCGGTCGTTACCATTGGAAAAGCACAACTTTTACGCTAAATATCCAGCAGGTTTCAAACCTCGATACCGACGCAACAGATCTGGTACACCTCGAAGATTATACGCTGCTTGGCGCAAAAATCAGCCAGCGCTTTTGCCGGTATGCCGAGCTTTTTGTTTCAGGAGAAAACCTGCTGAACCAGACTTATGAGCAAAACCGCTATTACACCATGCCCGGTGTAACTGTATTTGCCGGGCTGAATTTAAATTTCTAAAAAAACGTTCCCTGTAATATACCCCTAGTTTGAAGGGAGGACATTCCCAAATAGCTGGTTATTTGGAAGTAGCCTCGTCATTTGCAACGGATAGCAAACGACGGGGCTACTTTTTTTAATAAAAAACACTGATTCTTGTAACGATTCTCTGGGTTATTCGTCCTATTTCAACGTAATAAGTTCAGAAAACAAAAACAAAAGCCCAACCTGAATAGCCTTTCCCCCGCAAAAAACAGAACGGACTTTTTGATCATTTCACAGGTAAAATTCTGCCATTCATCGAAAAAAGTTGAAGGGGGGGATTTATATATAAGAAATTTGAAAATTGAAAACTAGCAGAAAACAAAGCCATGATTAAATTGAACAACATTCACAAATCCTATGTAATGGGAAACAACAGCCTCCACGTTTTAAAAGGGATCGACCTGAGTATAGAACAAGGAGATTTTGTTTCCATCATGGGTTCCTCCGGATCCGGAAAATCGACCCTTCTGAACATTCTTGGTATGCTCGACAATTACGATCAGGGAACCTATTACCTGGCCGGAAACCTGATTTCGAACATGAGCGAGAAGAAAGCGGCGCAGTACCGAAACGATCTGGTCGGTTTTGTATTCCAGTCATTCAACCTCATTTCCTTTAAAAACGCGATGGAAAATGTAGCGCTTCCGCTCTACTACAAAGGGGTTCCACGTAAAAAAAGAAACATGATTGCCATGGAATACCTCGAAAGACTGGGTTTGAAAGACTGGGCCGAACACATGCCGAATGAAATGTCGGGAGGACAAAAACAACGGGTAGCCATTGCACGCGCACTTATTTCGCAGCCAAAAATTATTCTGGCGGACGAACCAACAGGCGCACTCGACACTGCTACCTCGTATGAAGTAATGGAAATATTGAAGCAAGTAAACGACTCAGGAATTACGGTAATCATTGTAACCCACGAGCACGATATTGCTGCCATGACCAACCAGATTATCCGTCTGAAAGACGGTCTTATCCACGAAATAATCCGAAACGGAGAATTAAAACAGTTCCAGAAGAGTTACATGAAACAACTGGAAACCGCCTAACGATACCACCATGTTTGACATCGACAAATGGCAGGAAATTCTTGCCACCATCAAGAAAAATAAGATGCGGACATTCCTGACCGGCTTCTCGGTAGCCTGGGGAATTTTCATGCTGATGATACTACTCGGATCGGGAAACGGACTGAGCAACGGCGTAGCCAATAATTTTATGAACGATGCGGTGAATGCCATGTGGGTTTGGAATGGTGAAACAACCATTGCATATCAGGGTATGAAAACCGGCCGTCCCATACAGTTCCAGAATCAGGATCAGGAGATCGTTCAGAAAATTTCGGGCGTTGGCGCTGTTTCGGGCCGCTATTTCATGGGAAATACCCGTTATTCATACGGACAGGAATCAGGAGAATACACAACCATCACCTGCCAGCCAGAACTTCGCGAAGTTGAGAACCTGGTTATGAATGAAGGACGGTTCATCAACAAAATCGACGTACTCCAGAACCGTAAAGTGGTGGTAATTGGCGCCGACATCAAAACGGCACTTTTTAAAGATTCGACTGCCCTTGGAAAATATGTAAACGTCAACAACGTTCCGTTCAAAGTTGTGGGGGTGAGCACCGAACCCGGATCGACCAGGAACCGCAACGCGTACATGCCGCTATCAACCGCGCAGATGATTTTTAACGGCTCCAACCGCATACACAACCTTGCCCTGACGATCAATGCACAGACACTCGAAGAAAGTCAGGTCATAGAAGACCAAATCCGGAATGCACTGGCCCGTCAGCACAAGTTCGATCCAAAAGACGATGGCGCCATCGGCTTGTACAACAAGCTGGAAAACTACATCCAAACAATGAAAATTTTTCAGGCCATCAAAATCTTTATCTGGATCATTGGCATCGGAACGCTGATTGCTGGTATTGTTGGCGTGAGTAACATCATGCTTATCGTGGTGAAGGAACGAACCAAGGAAATTGGTATCAGAAAAGCGCTGGGTGCCAGCCCTTCATCAGTAATCGGCCTAATCCTGCTCGAATCGATCATGATTACTACCATTGCAGGATATATCGGGCTGGTTCTCGGAACCGGGCTGATGGAGCTAATCAACTATTTCATGGTGCAATCGGCATCGGCCTCTCCGGAACAGGGCGAGACCATCTTTATGAACCCGACTGTTGACATTAACATTGCCGTTTATGCCACCTTGCTGCTCATTGTTGCAGGAGCGCTGGCAGGTTACATTCCGGCAAAAAGAGCCGCCAGCATCAAACCAATTGTTGCCCTGCGCGACGAATAGAAACTACCTGAAAACACAAGCTATGAAAAACAGAATACAGTTGAACTTAAAGGGTTTTTCTCCGGAAAAACAGGATAGGAGGTACGATCATGTTTGACATCGACCTTTGGAGAGAAATCATCAGCGCATTGAAAAAGAACCGGATGCGTAGTTTTATGACAGCTTTTGGCGTTTTCTGGGGAATTTTCATGCTCATCGTTATGTCGGGAGCAGGTAAAGCACTCGAAAACGGTGTACTCGACGGCGTACGGGCCTTTGCAACCAACTCGGCCTTCTTCTGGACTGAAAGGACCAGTGTACCTCATGCCGGATTTCAACGTGGTCGACGCTGGGAATACGATAACGAAGACATTAAATATCTCCGCGAGAATGTAAAAGAAGTAGAATACCTGTCGCCCCGTTTATTCGGATGGCAGCAAAACGGCGACAACACTGTTCGCGGCGAACGCACAGGTGCTTTCAACATCTATGGCGATTATCCGGATTATTTCAAGATTGACCAATGGACACCCATTAAAGGACGCCTGATTAACGAAATCGATATTCAGCAAAAAAGAAAAGTTTGCAACATTGGCGAACGTGTGGTTGAAGTAATGTTTGGCAAAGACGAAGACCCGATTGGACAGTACCTGAAAATCAGCGGTGTCTATTTCCAGGTTGTTGGTGTCATCCATGCCGAAACCCGCATCAACATTGGTGGAGGCAAAAAAGAAGAAACCATCATCATGCCATTTTCAACCATGCAAACTGCATACAATTACGGCGACGTGGTTCACTTCTTTTCAGTAACCTCGAAGCAGGGCACCAAGGTGAGTGTTTTGGAAGATAAACTGAAAGCAATCCTGAAAGAACGACACAAAATTGCTCCTGATGATTTACAGGCCATCGGTTCGTTCAATATCGAAAAAGAATTCGTGAAATTCAATACCTTGTTTATCGGCATTCAGGTTCTGACCTGGATCGTTGGACTTGGAACTTTGCTGGCGGGAATTATCGGTGTGAGTAACATCATGCTGGTGATAATTAAAGAGCGAACACAGGAAATCGGGATACAGCGCGCCATTGGCGCCACTCCCACAACCATCATTAAGCATATTGTTGCAGAAAGTGTTTTCCTGACGGTACTTGCGGGCTACATTGGACTTTCGCTGGGCGTTGGGTTGCTGGAAATTCTTAACCGAATCCTGCTTGCTGCCGGCGACAAAATGTTCTTCCGTAATCCGCAGGTTAACCTTAATATGGCGCTGGCTGCACTCACAGTGCTGGTATTTGCCGGAATTGTCGCAGGACTGATTCCAGCCAAAAGAGCCATCAGTATTAAACCAATTGATGCCATCCGGGACGACTCGTAGCCGATTGAACCGGTAAAAATAATCCAGATATTTATTTGATAATTAACAGAAAACAGAAACATATAAAAAAACCTATCATGAGAAAATTTTTTAAAATTTTTGGTATTGTGGTCCTCATCGGGATTTTCGGAGGAACAATGTATTTCCTTTACACCAAATCGAAAAAAGCTCCCGAAGTTTTCGAAACAAAGAATCCGTTTGTTACAAACATTGTTCGTAAAACTGTTGCCACCGGCTCGGTTGTCCCCAGAAAAGAAATCGACATCGTTCCGCAGGTTTCAGGAATTATTGACGAATTATACATCGAAGCAGGCGATTTTGTAAAAAAAGACCAGGTGATAGCCAAGATCAAGATTATTCCCGATATGGTGAACCTGAACAATGCAGAGACGCGTTTGAACCGCGCCAAACTGAGTTTTGATGACGCCAAAGTCGATTTCGACCGCCAGCAAAAACTTTACGATCAGAAAGTTATATCGTTTGAAGAATACAAAAACGCAAAGGTTGCCTACGATAGCGCAAAAGAAGAACTTACCGCTTCGGAAAATAACCTCGATTTAATCAAGAATGGTGTAACAAAAAAGGCACAAACAGCTACCAATACATTGGTTCGTTCAACCGTGAATGGTATGGTACTCGATGTTCCGATTAAAGAAGGAAACTCGGTTATCCAGTCTAATACATTTAACAACGGTACCACCATTGCAACAGTTGCCGACATGCAGGACATGATTTTTAAAGGCAAGGTTGACGAAACGGAGGTTGGCAAAATTAAAGAAGGAATGAACATCGAACTGGAAATTGGCGCCATCGAAAAAGATAAGTTCAATGCTATTCTCGAATACATTGCGCCCAAAGGAAAAGAAGAAAATGGTGCCATTCAGTTTGAGATCAAAGCAAACGTGATGCTCAAAGAAAACCAGTTCATCCGCGCCGGGTACAGTGCCAATGCCAATATTGTGCTGGAGAAAAAAGACAGTGTTTTGGTTATTCCCGAAGGAATGCTGAAATTTGAAAAAGACTCTTCTTACGTAGAAATTGAGTCTGCCACTCCTCAAACATTCGAGAAACGAATGGTTAAAACCGGCATTTCAGACGGAATCAACATCGAAATTGTAAAAGGCCTGACCAAAAACGACAAGGTAAAAGGTGAAAAAGTTGATCCGAAGAAACAGAAGGAAGAAGAAACAAAGAAGGCATAACAGCTTTTGAATAATTAAAGTAAGTTAGCCATATCAAATAATTAAAAAATATACAAATGAAACGAATACTCAGTCTCATGTCCGCCGCTGTTTTACTCTTGATTTTTACCAGTGCGCAGGCGCAGGAAACATGGTCGTTGCAGAAATGTATAGATTATGCACTGGAAAATAATATCCAGATTAAGCAACAGAAACTGAATTCCGACTACTACGGCAACCAGCTCAACCAGGCAAAAAACAACAGGCTTCCAAACCTGAATGCTTCGCTGCAAAACAACATGAGTTTTGGTCGTTCGCTCGGTTCAGACAATACCTATATCGACGTAAATTCAAACGCGACTTCAGGATACATCAGCGCCAATGTAACCGTATGGAACGGCTTCACGCTGAACAATGCCATTAAGGCGGCTGATATGGATTTACATGCAAGTCTCGAAGACATGCAAAAAGCGAAAGACGACATGATGCTCAACATTGCAGCTTCATACCTCGAAATTCTTTTTGCTGATGAGTTAAAAGCTGTTGCTGAAGAATTGCTGAAAATTACCCAACTGCAGATCGACCGCACGCAGAAACTTGTTGACGCCGGAAGCCTTGCGAAAGGAAGTCTCCTCGAAATTGAAGCACAGTATGCCCGCGAAGATGTTGATGTGATCAACGCACAAAATCGGCTTCAACTGGCCTATCTTGCACTTTATCAGTTGCTCGAATTGCCATCGACTGAAAGCTTCCTGATTGAGAAACCAACACTTCCTGAAATCGGTGCCGACCTCACATTGTTTAATTCGATGGACATTTTTAAGAATGCCGTGCAGTTAAAACCGTCAGTAAAAAGTGCCGAGTTTAAACTCGAAGGCGCCCGCAAAAGCTTGCTGATTGCCAAAGGGAACCTGTACCCAACGCTTTCGTTTGGTGGTAACTACAACAATCTTTATAACAACAAATACACGTATCCTTATCCGTCGACTGAAATCATGTCGTTCAAAGATCAGTTCAAAAGCAACCAACGCTACGGCTTTGGCTTCTCGCTGAGCATCCCGATCTTCAACCGCTTCCAAACCAGAACAAACATCAGCAATGCCCAAATTCAGGTTGAAAGCAATGAACTGCAACTGCAGAGTACCAAAAATGCACTGCGCAAAGACATTGAGCAGGCTTACACCAACGCACTGGCTGCATTTAAACGGTACGCCGCCAACCAGAAAACAGTGGTTTCGTCGAAAGAAGCTTTCCGCTACACCGAAGAAAAATTTAATGTTGGAATGGTTAATTCGGTTGAATACAACCAGAGCAAAACCAACTTATCCAAAGCCCAGAGCGACTTGCTTCAGGCTAAATACGAGTTTATTTTCAGAACTAAAATTCTCGATTTCTACAACGGAAAAACCATTAAGTTGTGATTTTTTGAACTGCAACAACTCAGGCGCAAGTAATATTAGTTTTACCCGTTTGCTTTGGCAGACGGGTTTTTTTTTGCCTTTTCAGCAACAATTTGAATATCTTTGATCGAAGGTTTCTGAATTCTTTTGACTAGGGAAAATGAAAAAACAATTCCGCATACTCGAAGTCGACGAAGCAATGGTGAAAGACATCATGGCGCAAACCTATGATGCGCACCTGCACGATTTCGAAGAAATTATACTGGTTACTGCCGGAAGCCTCGAACACTACATCGACTTTAAAAGTGAGGTTGTCTCCAGTCCGGCCATCTGTTATGTGTCGATGAACAAAATGCACAAACTCGTTCCGCACGCCGATCTCCGTGGCTGGGTAATCAACTTTAAGCCTGAATTTATTCCCAATTCGAACCTGAGTTTTTACGCCAACTTTTTCGCATCAGCCTATTTGCCGCTGCCTTCAGGAACCTGCCTCGACCGGTATTCGGCGCTTTGCGGAATTATTCGCAACGAATATCTTCAGGAGCAGGCCGATTTAACAACCATCCGCCACCTCACCGAGGGGCTGCTATCGATGGTTGAAGCAGAACGCAAGCGAAGTCTGCCCATCGAAACGGTGGCCAAAAGCGCTCAGATTACTGCCTTCAGTAATTTTCTCCGGATTCTTGATGAAAATTTCAGGAGAAGCGAAGGTGTTTCGTTTTATGCCGGAAAGCTAAATATGTCGGAACGCAACCTGAACCTGATTTGTAAAAATAATTTTCAGAAGAGCGTCTCCGAAATCATTGAAACCAGGAAGCTGATCGAAGCAAAAAAACTATTAATTCATTCAGACAAAACAGTTTCTGAAATTGGATTTGAACTCGGATATAACGAAAAATCCTACTTCACACGTGTTTTTCATGCAAAAACCGGCATAACGCCATCACGTTTCAGGGAGATGACGCGCACCATGATTTCCTAAAAGTACCACTCCTTTTCCTGAAACTGTTACCACCTGCCTTTTCCTGTGTTGCATCTTTGCATCATTAAAAATTCAAATTAAAAAATACAAAAATGAAAACACAGGAAACAAAATGGGCCATCGACCCTTCGCACAGCAAAGTAAGTTTTAAGGTAAAACACCTGATGATCTCGAACGTAATTGGCCACTTTGGCGAGTTTGAAGGAACAGCGCTCACCGCAGGCGACGACTTCTCAACTGCTGCCATCAACTTCTCCATCAACGCGGCTTCTGTTAACACCGAAATCGCCGACCGCGATGCACACCTGAAAAGCGCTGATTTTTTTGATGCAGAAAAATATCCAAAAATCAACTTCGCCGCCACAGGAATGAAAGACCTCGGCGACGAAATGTATGAAATCACTGGTGACTTGACGGTGAAAGAGGTCACCAAATCGGTTACGCTTACGGTAGAATTTGGTGGCGTAATGACTGATCCGTGGGGAAATGTAAAAGCCGGATTTTCGCTCAGCGGAAAAATAAACCGCAAGGACTGGGGACTTAACTGGAATGCTGCACTGGAAGCCGGTGGCGTTTTGGTGGGCGAAGAGGTGAAAATAACTGCCGACATCGAATTGTCAAAAGTTGCCAGCTAAAAAGTAAAAAAGTTCCTAAGTACCTAAGCATCAAAAGCATTTTTTACTCAGGTACTAAGGTACTTCATAACTGAGGAACTGTTATCATGAAACGCCGGTCATTTATCGGAACCGCAGCAATTTTACCATTTGCCGTAAAAGCCATGAAATCAAAAGAAATCAATCAATTGCTGAATTCGGGAGAAAATACCCCGAAAATGCCTGCTTTGTTTGTCGGGCATGGCAGCCCGATGAATGCCATCGAAGAGAATGAGTTTGTTGAAGGATGGCGAAATCTGGGCAAAACACTCCCGCGGCCAATAGCAATTTTATGTGTATCGGCGCATTGGGAAACCCGTGGAACATTTGTCACAGCCATGCCCAAACCCAGTACCATCCACGATTTCGGCGGATTTCCACGCGATTTGTACGAAGTTCAGTACCCGGCTCCCGGAAGCCCTGATCTGGCTTACGAAACCAAACACGCCATCACTAAAACCACGGTCGGGCTCGACGAAAAATGGGGACTTGATCATGGCGCATGGAGCGTCATCCGACGAATTTATCCGGAAGCTGATATTCCGGTCATTGAGATGAGTCTGGACTACACGCAAGGCCCTCAATATCATTATGAACTTGCAAAAGAACTGGCAGCTTTACGCAACAAAGGTGTTTTGATTATTGGCTCCGGAAATATCGTGCACAATCTTCGGCTGGTAGCCTGGGACAAAATGAGCAATCCCGAATTTGGTTACGATTGGGCCCTCGAAGCCAGCGATCAATTTAAAAAGCTGATTCTTTCGGGCGACCACAAAAAACTGGCAAACTACCAGGAGCTTGGGCGCTCTGCCCAACTGGCGGTTCCAACACCCGATCATTTTCTACCGCTGTTGTACACGCTTGCTTTGCGTGGTGATGGAGAACCAGTATCGCTTTTCAACGATAAACCTGTAATGGGCTCACTGACGATGACCTCGGTACAAATTGGGTAAGATTATGAATAAAGTGCTGGCTTATTTTATTTCTTCAATTCCCAGGTGATTCCGTCTTTGCCATCTTTAATCTCGAACCCAATCGCAGCGAGTTCGTTTCGGATTTTGTCAGAAGTTGCCCAATCTCTGTTGGCGCGGGCATCAGCACGAAGCTTCATCAGCAACCCAACCACATCATTCAGCACCTCACTGCTTCCAGCATCAGCCTGAAATTCTGCTTTTAAGCCAAATACGCCGAAAAGGAAAGTCTCAAAAAGCTTTTTCAGCATTTCCTTATCCGGTGCACTGATGGTTGATTTTCCTTCAGCAATGGCATTCACCATTTTGACGCCATCAAACAGATGGGCTATGGCAATCGGGCTGTTCATATCGTCGGCCATCGCGGCATAGCAGTTAGCAACCAGACCGGCAATATCGACCGAGGTCGTTTCAGAAACAGGCAACGAAGCGATTTTTTCAGCAGATTTCATCAAACGCTCCATCCCTTTCTCTGCGGCCTGAAGCGCCTCATTCGAAAAATCGAGCGTGCTACGGTAATGAGCCTGCAACATAAAAAACCGGATGGTCATTGGGCTGTATGCTTTCTCCAGCAACGGATGGTTTCCGGAGAAAAATTCTTCAAGCGAAATGGCATTTCCGAGCGATTTACCCATCTTCTGCCCATTCAGCGTAATCA